>CAYGRM010000322.1:0-7730 GCA_964352225.1 uncultured Saprospiraceae bacterium
AACGTCCCCGCATCCACGACGTGACCAGCTTTTGCTGGGCATGGACGTTGGATGCTTTGTTATCATCAGTATTTATTTTTAAGCTCTTTTAACATTTGACTTATTTGTTCTTTCTGTGCTCTGTGATTATCTGCACTTTTTATATAATCGTTAAAACCTAATTCTAACCTTTCTTCATTCCCTTGTTTTAAATTATGGAAGACATATTTTAAGGCATAAAAATTAACTTTCTTAAAAGCCCATTCTTCGATTTTCGATTTATATTTATCTGAATACAATCTATTATCAAGTGCTCTACTTACCAAAATCCAATCAGGATTTTCAGAGTATAAGATTAGACTATCCATTCTTTGTAAATTCTCTGAGTCATTAATAATGCTATTTTCATAATCGTCTTTGTCCGGGAATTCAATTCTACTATTCCAATATCTATGATAGATTAAAGATGAAAGTGTTTCTCCTCCCATTTGGCAAACACAAAATGTCCAAACTTTATCTTCATGATTTATAAATCTTTTGAGTAATCTATCTGGTTCAATTAATTCTTTATCGATTAAAGCGTAAGATGAATATCCAACGACTGCAAGACTATCGTGATTTGTCAACTTAATCAGTTCTTCTTTTGATGCCTTTCTTTTTAATTTTTCAAATTTCTTGTACAAACTGCTTGGACTACCTCCAAATCCGATTGCCTCACATTCTAATCTATTTTCTTTTGCAATTGAATTTACCAATGAATCTACATCTTGACAGGAAGTGATTCCTATTATCAGAATTAGCCAGATGTAGAATTGTTGCTTCATTTTTTTTCTTTTTATTGATGATAACGTCCCCGCATACACGCAGTTGCCAGCTTTTGCTGGCAATTGCCGTTGTATGCATTGTTAGCCACAGTTTTTTTTTTCAAAAGATAATATTTTTAGAGATTAGGTAATTCTCATCAATTATCACATTTATTAATTTATCAGAATGAATAGAAATTTTTGTTATTTGTCCACTTGGTAATTCTTTTATGTATAGATTGTTCTTAATCAATATCATTCCTTTAGTACCTCCTTCTGTATTGATTTCTACTATCTTTAAATTTTTAGTATTAATTATAAAGATTCTTTCTCGATGCTTATCTCGATATTTTAATATTAGAAATTCAAGATAAAATTCAATAAAACCACAACCTCCGAAATTTAGCCCCATCGTATTTATTGGAGGTCGCCAATTAATAATAATATCATCCTGAACTTTAATTCGTACTAACTCTTTTCCAACTTCATTTTTTTGCCACCATGCAATTACATTTCCATTAACCGCAATTTGGTCATTATTAATTTCGTTTTCTGTACCAAAATTATCTTTCCAAAAAATTGAGTTTTCTTTTAATTCAGTATCGATATTATCCTGAAATAATTCTTCCTCTATTATTTCTAAAACTTTATTTTTCATTTTTTCTTAATTGTGGCTAACTTGTTTATATACGAAACCATTTCGTATATATCCCTTATATGTTATTTGTTACGTATTATACTTTTATATTTATAAATAACTGATAATGAGTATATTATGTTTATTTTTACTAATCTAGCATCCAACATATTATATAAATTTATAGGTGAAATCATATATAAAAAAAAGATAACTATCCTTAACCGAATCCATCAGTAATTTTCAAAAAGAAGAAATTCTCAGGAAGGGTTAATTATAGAAAGTAGTGTTCATATATAAAAATAGTATTTCTATTCTTCTTGACAAAGAAATAGATATTTTTTTTTAATATCACTTATTTGGGATAGACATTCGATTTTGTTTATCTACTTTGTCGAGGAGTAAAGTGGAATCAACTGTATATTTTTTTCTTTGATGATAGTGAGGGATTTTCCCAAAGGGGTAAAAGAGTTGACGGTGATCCATTCGGAAGAAGGTACCTTTAAGTGTAACATCAGATTATAATATTTTATTCAATTGAGTTTTTATTTCCACCACTTTAGCTGGTACATCTTCCATTAAAGAAGCTCCAGTAATGGCATCCACATTTTCCATTTATAAGTCCCCACCCCCAGGAGGCAGGGAAAACGCGCAAGTGTTTTTTGAATATCGATTTAAGAACAAGGACTTAAGATTTGAGAAGTTTGACGATATTTCTCAAGAGTTACCCTGCGAAGTATCGTCAAACTTCTCAAATCCTTGTTCTGAAGTCGATATTCGATATTCAAAATTTTCTTACGCGTTTTCCCTGCCCCCAGGAGGTGGTAAGCACCACTACTTTAACCACAGCAGAGTCTCCAAAGAATCACCTAACGCCATTGAACATCAAAACCAAGTGGTTAAAAAAAATCGTCATACCTTTATATAGTTTTTCTTTTTTCTATACTCAGGCGCACTTAAAATTAAAAAACATTTTTTTGTGTTTTCTACTTGAATTTAGAGCATCTTAAAAGATGCTCTAAATGAACAAAAATAAAAACTTATGAAAATAAAAATCATTTTGCTATGCTTTGGGATTTTACTATTTCAAAACGGATATGCCCAAAAAAAATCTGAGAAATCCATCTATGTCTCAAGTTCAATAAATTATTACCCTGAATTAAAATCGTATTCCTTTTTTAATACGATTGAACTTAGTCAAGATAATTTAATCTTGAATTTTCTTACCGCCAACTCAGGTACCTTTGAAATAGATAAGATTACCTCTCAAAATGTAGAAAACGAAAACATCAATAAGTTTCCATCACAAATTTTTAACATTGGAACTAGTATCCAAATTAGTAAGGATCATTCAACCTTCCATGAAATCTCTTTAAGCAGATTCTCAAGGATCAAATCATCCTATGAAAATACCTATCTGCTTACAGACACTTTGGGAAACAGTCAATTAGTTTCTATTGGTTATCAGCAAAAAAGCTTTATGATATCTATGAGATATGAATATGGTAAAATGTTTGGCTATAAAAAAAATAGTTTTCGATTTGGATTATCTGGATTCTTTGAACCTAGTTTTTATACTTATAATAGAGCAGTTACCTCAACCCGAGAATATCCAATTAAGGCAACTGTTTTTTCATTTAGTGTAGGGTTAGCTCCAATGGCATCTTTCAAATTGTCAAAAAAAGTCTTGCTAGATTTTAAAGTTATTCCGAGAATTTTACTGGGAGAATTTAGTAAGGTAACAGTAAACAATCCTATTTTGTCACCAGATGATCGGGAGGGAGGACGTGAGCTTGATTTCCCTGAAATAGATATTGTTGGTACCGTCCAAATTAGATACCTCCTAAATGAAACTAAGAAGAAAAGAAAGTAGAGAGACTTTAAAACCTTGACTAAAATTTTGAATTTCAGTCAAGGTTTTAATCAACTTATCTTTTCATCCTCATCATTACGAGAATCCTAATTGTCCTTTTTTAACTAGTTGACTCGCTTTCGTTCTTCTTCAGAACTTGTACTTCTTACGCGTGCTTTTTTGAGTTTTTTATTTCCAAAATTCAAACTATAAGTAAGGCGAAATGTTCGTGCAGACATTTGAAAGAATCCACGATACTGAAAGTTATTTTCTTCAAACGATTGGGATAGGTTTAAATTAGCATTAAAAAACATATCATTAAAAGTAAACTTTAATACTCCCCAATTATTGGAAAGCTCTTTTTGTACACCAAGATTGACTTGTGACATGGGATCAAAAAATAGCCCTCCCATCAGAGATTTAGACTGATAAAATCCAGATAACTCTACAGAAATCTTTTTTGGTAAAATGAGATTTAGACTTCCATTATAGTTCCAACCATTATTCGAATAGCTTAGTTTTTCACCTTCTACTGTATTGACAAATTGTTGCCGAACAATGCTGATATTATTTCTAATCTCGAGCCATGGTGTAGGATTGAATGGTATTGACAAACTAGAATTCCAGACTTTACTGTAATCAAAATTTTGCGGTATGATGATAGCGACATCGGTCGAAGGATCATTACTTAATTGCCAATTTACCAACGCTTCTTTTGTGTAACTATAATTGACTTGTAATTGGATGGTTTTCCATTGGTAACTCAAACCTGCTTTATCGGTTATTGATGGTTGTAATGTAGGGTCTCCTGTTAATAAAGTTGTTGGGTCAAAAAAATAAAAATAAGGAGCTAACATTGTAAAGTCAGGCCGATTAATACGGCGACTATATGATGCTTGCATTTGGTTGCCCTCTTTGAAATGTTGTGTTAAAAATGCACTCGGGAAAAAATTTCCATATTCTCGATCTACTATATCAGGCTCTTCCATTGATCCAAGATTAGCTATGGTATATTCGTAACGTAAACCAACCTTTAGATTAGTGTTTTTATGGATTTGATAATTAAGTGACGCATAAGTGGCCAATACATCTTCAGTCATATCAACTATCGATGAAAAATCTGAGTCTAGTTGCCACGATTGACCGATCTTATTTTCGAGCGAAGCATCATTGGTGAATTGTGCGGTACGAAGTTTAAAGCCAGTTTCAATTTGAAGTTGATCGTTGGGTTTGAATCTATGATCAGCTTTTGCAGACCAAATATCCATCGGTGTTTCTTTTCGTACCCGTTGTTCATTTTCGTTGACTAGGTCACCGTCACTATTAAAATAAGAACTATGATAATTACTAGGGTTAGTAAAGTAGTAGTTGACATAATCAAAGTCAATATTTAAAACATTATTTTCTTTAAAAGTATGCTGGAAATTAATGTTAGCTAAGGAGTTCTGCCAGCGATTGGTTTCGTCACTCGGCATGGACAATGAATCAACCAACGCTTGATTCTCTACTTTTTGGACGGAAGTGATGGCGTCCATAGAGAAGTTTTGACGCGACCAGGCTCCTAATACTCCGAGTATTGTTTTTTCGCTTAGTTGATAATCTAAACCAAATCTAGCCTGCAAATTATATGTTCGGGTGTCACGATCTGATATAGTAGAAGTGCTGTAATTGACACCACCAAATTCGTAACTTCTATTTAAATCGAAAAACTGCTCATTGGAATTAGAAGTATAAGCAAAGTCTCCAAAAAGATTTACTCGTTTCTTTCGATAATTAAAATTAGTATTTACGCCATATTTTTCGCCTAGACCATAGCCTCCATACACAGATCCAGTTCCATTAAATCCACGATCTGCTGATTCTTTAAGAACGATATGAATAATTCCAGCATTCCCTTCTGCTTCAAAGTTTGCCGGAGGTGTATGGATGAGTTCAATTTTTTCGATATTCTCAGCAGTCATACCTTCCAACATTTTAACAACAGCATTAGCCGGAATTCGACTTATTTTACCATTAATCATGAGGACGATACCTTCGTTCCCATTCAAAGCAATGGTGTTCCATTGTTTGTTTACAATCACTCCTGGAGAACGCTCCAAAACTTCCAAAGCGGTACCTCCTGATGCGGTAATACTATTAGAAACATTTACGACTAAGCGATCAATTTTTTGTTCATACATTGGTTTCTTTCCTGTAATGACGATCTCGTCCAGTTGATACTCAGATTGATCTAGGATAATGAAATAATCTGTCTGACCTTCAACGGTAGACACAAATTGATCACTATAGCCAATGGATACAATTTGAAAAAGTCCAGAAAAATTTTTCTCCAAGCTTAATTCAAATTGACCAATATCATCGGTCGTCGTTCCGGAAATAAAAGCAGAATCTGGTAATGACAATGCTATCACACTAGCGTAAGAGAGTGGAGTGTTTTCATTGGTGGAAATTGTTCCGGTGTAATTAGTTTGGCTAAAAGTCGTATTCCAGCAAAAAAGGAATAAACAAATGAGGAAGGTTTGTTGATTAGAATTTTTCATTTTGGTAATTTGGTAATTTGAGGTGATGATAAGATGAACGTAAATATGGATTTTTTACTTCCACCCTATTATGGTTTAAAATCATCAGTAAAATTATAACTCAATATAATTAAAAGCTTTTGTTATATCAACATTTGCTTTCGATAATCTTAAGCAACAAAAAATTTTCAACCTAAGTAAAAGCACAATAAACCATTCTCTTTATTTGTTGTATAAAATAAATTGGCTAAAAGTAAATTAAAAAATCAGTTATTTAATTTCACCAAAAATTAAAAAGTCACTAATCAATTTCGATTAGTGACTTTTTGTAAATATATTGTTATTTCCACTCTTTGTTACTCTAACAAATCTGGAAATGCCGAAACAATATCTTGCCAAATCGGTTGAAAACTAAACCATCCTGCCACAGGAAATCCAACCTCTTCATTCCTAGTTTTCAACGCTGTTTCATGATTTACTGAATGAACTTTGCTTCCTGTAGACTCTGCTAAAATTTGGGCTTGACAACATCGCTCCATACTGATAAACCACCAGGCAACTTCTTCTACTGATCCACCCACGGTTAACAATCCATGGTTTTTCAGAATACAAGCTTTTTTATCGCCAAGTGCTTCCCCTATTCTATCTCCTTCGCTTGCATCATTGACGACTCCGGTGTAATCATCATACAATCCATGGTCTTCATAAAATGCGCAAGCATCTTGCGTAATTGGATCTAACTTTCTTCCAAGAGCTGACCACGTTTTTCCATAAATAGAATGAGCATGTGCCGCAGCAACCACATCAGGTCGAGCAGCATGAATTCGAGAGTGAATCGCAAAAGCTGCTTTGTTCAACATCGTGTGTTTTCCTTCGATAATCTCACCTGCTTCATTCACCAAAATCAAATCCGACACTTTTATTTTGTTGAAAGAAATGCCAAAAGGATTAACCCAAAAATTATGAGGATTTTCAGGATCTCGTGCAGTAATATGTCCAGCTACCCCTTCAGAGAAACCGAATTTTCCAAACACTCGGAAGGCAGCAGCCAGTTGTTGTTTTCGATGTAATCGTTCTGCTTCGATGGAATCTCTCTTGGGCATCATGCTTTCGTACATAGGTGGATTAGGAACTGACATATGGATTTATTTATTTTTAAATGGTTATAAATTGATTAGACAAAATAGTAATATTTCAAAATTAAAATAGGCTACGGAGTATATATTTTTGGTTCTAGATGATTTCATTTGGTTATTTAAGTTATTGGTTAATGAGTTATTAGTCATACTATTTATGGTAGTACCATTTTGGAAATAATTTACTAACCAATAACTTAATCACCATTTATAAATGACCAAATGAATTCATTTAGAACCATATTTTTTAATCTCCCTTTATTTTTTCATTGACGATAACTCCAATAATTTTTTCACCGTTTTCCAATTTCTAGTGGTCGCCGATACCTTTAGTTTTTTCTCAAAAAAATTATTGGTCAATTTCGATTGGTGATATTTTCCTTGGATAAAAATAAAAACATTGTCTCTTATAATTTGAAAGACATCAGGCGAAAAATTATAAGTATTTATTTTTACTAAATTCCCCTCCGCAGGAACTTCACTTAAAAAAGTGAGGCATAAGTTTTCAATTTGAACACCTTCTTTTTGGAGGAAAGGATTATTTTCAATTATGTTTTTAATCTCCTCCACACTTCGAATAATCACCGGCACCTCGAATCCATATTTTTCCAAAATGGCATCTTGGATTTTCTTTGCAAATACATTATTCGCATTTTTCTTTTTGGATTCGAAAATAACATTTCCACTTTGGATGTAAGTGATGACATTTTCAAAATCTAAAGATTGGTACAACTCTTTCAAATCAGCCATGAGGATTTTTCGATTTCCACCTACATTAATTCCTCGAAGGATGGAGATATATTT
>CAYGRM010000323.1:0-7719 GCA_964352225.1 uncultured Saprospiraceae bacterium
TCCTAAGATTATCCAATCTAGTTCATTATATTTTTAGAAAAAATTAAACACCCATATTTTCATTTAAACGATCTACTATTTCTGCCAATCTGTCACTTTTGAATTCAAAAAACATTATATTTGCGCTCGAATTTTTTTTAAAATAATATATAAAGAGATGTACGACGATAATCCTACGATTTCACATTTGAATAAACCATTGGAAGAGAGTAAGCAAGGCGAAGTTTTCTTCAAGGAAGAGTTGGTTGAAGATGATAGTAAAAAGAAATTTTATATCGAAAGTTATGGCTGTGCTATGAACTTTAGTGATAGTGAAATAGTGGCTTCCATTCTAGCTGAAGTTGGTTATGCTCCAACAAAATTTCTAGAAAAATCTGATTTAGTTTTAGTGAATACATGTTCGATTCGAGAGAAAGCCGAGCAACGAGTACGCCAACGTCTACGGGTGTTTGATAAAATTAAAAAAGAACGTCCAGGGATGCTTGTGGGAGTTTTAGGATGTATGGCTGAGCGATTAAAAACCAAATTTTTGGAAGAAGAAAAATTGGTTGATATGGTTGTTGGGCCAGATGCTTATCGTGATTTACCCAAATTAATTGCCAATGCAGAGGATGGTGAAAAAGGCGTAAATGTCTTTCTTTCTAGGGAAGAAACTTATGCAGAGATTAGTCCTTTACGATTAAATTCAAATGGGATTACTGCTTTTATTTCCATTATGCGTGGTTGTGATAATATGTGTTCTTTTTGCGTAGTTCCTTACACGAGGGGACGAGAGCGAAGTCGAAATTTATTTTCGATTATTGCTGAAGCAACAGATTTGGTTAACAAAGGATTCAAGGAAGTTACTCTACTTGGTCAAAACGTAGATTCGTACAAATGGGAAAACCCAGAGACCAAAGAGGTTACCAGTTTTGCTAATTTGCTAGAAGCAGTTGCCTTGGTTAGTCCAGATTTACGAGTGCGATTTTCTACTTCACATCCCAAAGATATTACTGATGAAGTATTGTACACTATTGCGAAATATGAGAACATTTGTAATTATATACATTTGCCTATTCAAAGTGGAAATAGTCGGGTATTGAAATTAATGAATCGGACATATGACCAAGAGTGGTATAAAGAAAGAGTAGAATCTATCTATCGAATTATTCCTGATTGTGCAATTTCGTCTGACATGATAGCAGGTTTTTGTACAGAAACGGAAGAAGAACATCAAGAAACAGTTGACATGGTTTATTGGGCAAAGTATTCGATGAGTTACATGTTCTATTATTCAGAAAGACCTGGAACTTTGGCTTCGCGAAAGTATGCTGATGATGTACCCTATGATGTAAAAAAACGAAGATTGCAAGAGATTGTCGATGCACAACAAGAAGTTTCTCATCAACATAATTTGAAGGATATCGGTAAAACTTTTAAAGTTTTGATCGAAGGAACTTCAAAGAAAAGTGAATCAGATTTTAAAGGAAGAAATTCCCAAAATAAGATGATTATTTTTCCTAAAAAAGATGGAATACAACCTGGTGATTATGTAAATGTAAAAGTGAGTGAAGTAACTAGTGCAACATTGAAAGGAGAAATAGATTAAAATAAGGAGTCAGAGTTTTTTGAATACCGAACAAGGAATATCCAATATCGAAGTTTGACGAAACTTCACATAGAAAATACAAACAGTTTCGTTAAACTTCTCAAATCATAAATCCTTGTTCAATATTCGATATTCATGAAAATCACACCTGACCACTCAAAAGAATATTATGGCAAGAACGCTTCAAGCAATAAAACAACGATTTGGAATTATAGGTACATCTTCATTATTGGATCATGCCTTGGACACCGCAGTTCGAGTTGCGCCAACCGATCTATCTGTTTTGATTGTAGGGGAAAGTGGAGTAGGAAAGGAAGTTTTTTCTAAAGTAATTCATTCTTTAAGTCCTCGAAAACATAGTCAATTTATTGCGATCAATTGTGGGGCTTTGCCTTCAGGGACAATTAACTCAGAACTATTTGGTCATGAAAAAGGAGCATTTACCGGAGCTTCTTCTGATCGAAAGGGGTATTTCGAAACGGTTGATGGAGGAACGATTTTCCTTGATGAGATTGGTGAAATGCCTTTGGATACGCAAGTTTTTTTATTGAGGATTTTAGAGTCGGGAGAGTTTATGAGAGTTGGTTCGAATAAAGTATTAAAAACAGATATTCGAGTTATTGCGGCTACGAATGTAGATTTGGAAGAAAGAGTGAGGAAAGGAAAATTTAGGGAAGATCTTTATTATAGATTAAATATTGTGATGATAAAAGTCCCTGCTTTGCGGGAGCGACCTGATGATATTCCAATTTTATTTCGAAAATTTGCTTCTGACTTTGCTGAAAAATATCGTACCTCACCAGTAAAATTGGATGAAAAAGCTCAACTAGTATTAGAAAATTATAACTGGAAAGGAAACATACGTGAGTTGAAAAATATAGCGGAAAGAGTTTCTTTGATGTCAGAGGAAAAGATAATAACTGCGGAAGAATTGATTGATTCGAATCCTCATTTATTGCAAAGGAATTTACCAGCTAAAACTGATGGAAGATCGAGTAGTAATTCCAATTTTGAAGAAAGAGAAATTCTGTACAAGTTACTTTTCGAAATGAAAGCTGACTTAACTGATCTGAAATCATTGGTCTTTGAAATGATTAAGAGAAATGATTTAGAAGTGCCTGACTTGCGAGATTTAAGGAGACTAGAGGCGCCTTCTTTTCCAAAATCTTCCTCTAGGGATAATTATATGGAAGAGCGCGGTCGATCATTTTCTTCTTCCTCCAATTCACCTTACCAAGATTCTGATGTAGACTATGATAATAATGATAGCCAACCAATTATCATCGAAAATCCAGATTTTGAGCATGCTGAAGAAGTAGAAGAAACTCTTTCATTGGAGGCCATGGAGAAACAAATGATCGATAAGGCGTTGAAAAAATACAAAGGCAGAAGAAAGGAAGCTGCAGAAGAGTTAGGTATCTCTGAAAGAACACTTTATCGAAAAATCAAACAATATGAATTATAAAAAAAGGCTTCCTTCTCAATTGAGAAGGAAGCCTTTTTTCGTTTTTGAAAAATCACTTAATAGAGATTTGAGTGGTATAAATTTTATCGTTTGAGTTGATCATTAAAAAATAATTCCCGCTGGTAAGTTGTTGTAAATCAATTGGTTGTATATCATTTGCAACTATAAGTTGTTTTTGTAACAATACTTTTCCGTCAAGACTAATCACTTGTACATTTACATTTTTCCTCTCTTCTTTCTCCTTAATCTTGATAAAAATATTTCCATCTGATACCGGATTTGGGAAGACTTCAACAGCTAACTCTTTTTTTGTAAGTGTAGTGTTGGTAAGGGATTCATTGATATTAATTTTCAATACATGATAGTCAGTAAGACCAAAATTTACACCATCTTTTTCTACAATTTTAAATACTAGATAATATGGATTAAGGTAGACATGATTGTCGAAAATCTTCCACTCAAAACTCTCATTAAAAGGCGCTTCAGAGAAATCTACCGAATTAAGAAATGAAGGAGGATTGTCTAAAAGAAATGGTTGCCCAATAGCTTGAACTTGAACCTCACCCATTTCAGGATCATCACCAATGACATCAAATTTCAAGGTGTCACCAACACTTAGGGTAACTTCATTTGTGGGAATACTTATTGTTGGAGGAGGATTTTGTCCTTGAATAACAGTAACCTCAAAGTCTCGATGAGTGATACTTATAATTTCGCCATCACGATGTTCTTTAATTATTATAGAGATAACATAAGTTCCTGCAAGTTCGGGGCTTTCCCAAATTACAGTTCCTAATTCACTATCGATGGTTAAAGTATTATTGGAACTCCCTCCAACTTGATTAGGTTGAATATAATTGGGTACTTCCACATCTAGCGCGGAGAGTGGGATCGTCAACTCATAACTCAAGCTATCACCTTCCCAATCTATGGCGGCAGGATTATGTTGATAAATTTGATTAGTGTAACCAATATCAATTGGTGAATTTAATAAAATCGGAGTTGTATTATAAAAATCAGATACGATTACAGTTGTTTGAATGTGTAATGGAACATTATCTGAACTAGGGAAATTAACGTTTAGAATTCCTCCATTGCGATTGGGATCTGTCATGGAAATAGTATACGTTCCTTGCTCAGAATAAGTGTGAGTCCAAGTATAAATATTATGTTTTTTATCATTTCCTAAATAGAAAAATGTATCTCGTTCAATATATTCACAAACTCCATCTCCCCAACAAATGATCAAACTATCTCGGTCGGCAGATATCGAGGAGACTTTGGTATAAGTATTAATTGTGGCTTCATAATCCAAATTGAAAATCTGTTTTACCGTAATCTCTCCTGCAATATTATGAGTAGCATGAGCAATGAAAAATAGGGAAAGTGTAAATAGTAGGGTAGTTAGGATCTTTTTCATAGGTAAATTTTTTTTGAAGGTGAAATAGGAAAAGTTGAATAAAAAGTTATCTACTTTTTAAGACGTAAAATTAGCTAAGAAAGGTTGTAAGAAATTTAGATTTTGGAAATCAAGGAAGTCTTGATATGGTCTCCAAATTTGATGGCAACAAAATAATTACCATTACTAATTGCTTGAATATCAATGTCTTGTGGTTCTTGAGTAACCGGAATATTTTGATCCAGGAAAACATTGCCATCGATGCCAAGAATTTTAATATTTGCAGTTTTTCCAGATTTACTCGTATTGAATTGAACGGACAAAATACCATTAGATATTTGTTCGTTGGCAATTTCGATAACTTCCTTGATCGGTTCGCTATCCTCTTCTTGAGTAAAAATATCCACATTGATGAATCCCTCTGTTGAATTATCACCTTCTATTTCGATCTCTGGAAGATCTAATTTTATAGCTCGAGTCATCTCTCTTTTACCAGGAGGGCCAGGTAAAGCTTCGATTGTAAAACCAACTTTTTTCAATCCTCTTTTTACAGAGCCTTTTGCGCAATAGGTCGTGAGCACTCCATCCGTTTTTAAGGCATCAAACATTTTTTGTAGAATGGGTTCTTCCCAAAGTTCTGGTTGCGAACCTGGACCAAAAGCATCAAAATAGATCAAGTCAAATTGATTTTTAAAATCAATATCTTCAATCATCATTTTCATTTTCGTCAATCGAAAATGATCATTGAGCTTATGAGTATTTTCCCAATCTAATTCATGTATTTTTTGAAAAACGGATTCATCTTCTTTTAATATATCAGAAAAATTAAACTCTTTGATGGTGTCCAAGGAAAGTGGATAGGCCTCAATTCCAATATAATTAATGTTAACATTATGTTTCTTTGACTCCAAAAAAGTCATAAAAGCATTTAAGCCAGTTCCAAAACCAATACCAAGAATTGAAAGAGAAGAGGAAGGAATTTTAAACCGAAAACCTGCATCGATGAATACATGTTTCGTTTCTTGAATTGCTCCAAATTTGGAATGGTAACTCACTCCATGTTTATTAGAAAACAAGGAGTGAGATCCATCTTTAGTTATAATTAATTGATTATCAAGCATTTAAGCAGGGAGGCATTCTTTGAGTTCATCTACCGTAATATCTAGATGAGATTCATCATAAATAACTTCTCCGTCTTTGATCAAAATGATTTGAGGAGATTCGTGATAAACAGAAAGTTCTTCAGAAATATAATTGGAAACATCTCGATGTGCAATTAAATCTAAGAAATAAGCTTCGACTATATCTTCTGATAAATCCCAATCTCCTTCAAGACGGAATTTAGCCATCGAACTTATGGAACATCTTGTGCTGTGTTTAAAAATTACACAAGGCTTTTCTTTTGATCGTTCGACAATCTGTTTGACTTGATCTATAGATTCAAGGGAAATCCAGTTCATTATTATTTTAATATTTTTTTAGCAACGACAGGAACAGTTACTTTTGCAGCTTTCACCACAGTTTTGCTAATAGAAAAATCACTAGGGCATCCTACTCCTCTATTACATGAAGTCATAGAAATAAGAGCAAATAAGCAAATCGCGATGGGGAGGAAATTTTTAAGTTTTACCGATTTCATTTTAATTGTTTTTGATATGTTATAAGGTAACACAAAGTTATAAAATATATAAGATTCTAATTCACATATTGTTCATTAACGTAAATATTTTTACCAATATTATACGATATTTGTCCGCTTTCGGAGCATTTTGATAAAATCTACGGTTTTTGAAATTTATTGCTAGTAAATGCTCAAATAATAAAAATATTTAAAGAAATCTCATGCGAATACATTTAATAGCTATCGGAGGTGCTGCAATGCATAATCTTGCTATTGCTCTTAATTACAATCATCATACCGTAACCGGCTCAGATGATGAAATTTACAACCCCTCTAAAGAGAGGCTTCAAAACCATGGTTTGTTGCCTGAAGTAATGGGATGGAATCCTGATCGAATCACCAAAGATATTGATATCATTATCTTAGGTATGCATGCTCGAAAAAATAATCCAGAATTGAAACAGGCTAAAAAGCTTGGTTTAAAGATTTATTCCTATCCAGAATACTTATTTCAACATGCCAAAGATAAACAACGTGTAGTCATCGCAGGTAGTCATGGAAAAACCACCACTACCTCCATAATACTTCATGTGCTTAAAGGTAACAACATTGATTTTGATTATTTAGTTGGTGCTCAGATTGAAGGATTCGATTCTATGGTTCGATTATCTGACGCTCCATTGATGGTGGTGGAAGGTGATGAATATTTGTCTTCTCCGATTGATCGTCGACCAAAGATCTTGCATTATCATCCGCATGTGACGGTAATTACTGGAATTGCTTGGGATCACATTAATGTATTTCCAACTTTTGAAAATTATAAATCTCAGTTTGCCAAATATATCAAAACGATTGAAAAAGGAGGTACCTTATTTTATTACGAAAATGATGAGCACCTTCAAGAGATTTTGAAAAAAATTAAAAAACCAACTTTTGAGGCGGAAGCATATGGAGCCTTTGAGTCAACCTTGAAAGACGGAAAAACGATCATTTTAAATGAAGCAGGAAAAGCTGTCAAACTTGGAATTTTTGGAAAACATAATTTAGAAAATCTTCGAGCTGCATATTTGGTTTGTAAAAAAGTTGGAGTAACAGATGCTCAGTTTTTCAAAACCATACAATCATTCAGAGGAGCTGCTAAGCGATTACAATTGTTGAAAAAAACTAAAACCTGTCATGCCTTCTTAGATTTTGCTCATGCTCCAAGTAAAGTTGAAGCAACCATCAATGCACTTAAAGCGCAATATCCCAAACGAAAATTGATAGCATGTTTGGAGTTGCACACTTTTTCTAGTTTGAATAAAAAATTTCTAACAGAGTATGCACGCACGATGAATGCTGCGGATAAAGCGGTGGTTTATTTTAGTGAACATACTTTAGCTATGAAAAAATTACCTCCTATCTCAATAGATGAAGTGAAGGCTGCATTCGATCATAATAATATTGAAGTGGTGACAGACAATGTGAAAGTACTTTCAATCTTGAAAAGATTCAAATGGGAAAATAAGAATTTAGTGATGATGACATCAGGAAATTTTGGAGGTTTGGATTTGAAAAGAGAAGCAATGGATTTACTGAAAAACTAGATTTGAAATTTGAACCATATAAGATACTGTGTTTCCATCCAAGTAAATTTGAAAGAAATT
>CAYGRM010000324.1:0-7681 GCA_964352225.1 uncultured Saprospiraceae bacterium
GAACTTTATTTATATGAGTCTTTAGATGAAGTTAGTAAAGCGGGTAAAGATGCGATTGCTAGTTTTGCAACTGGTTTTGAAGAAAAAACCTTGACATTTTTGATGGGAAAACTATTGAAAACTTATAAAAAAAACCCTAAAGAGTTGAGACGAGACGTTGCTAATTATGCTTTAGAAAAAAAAGAATATCCATTTTAAAAATACCAAAAAAGAGAAATCAAAATACTCCGCAGCAAGCTGACGGAGAATTGAATTTTATTATCGACGATAGGAATACAAATTGATTCCAATAAACCAAAATCTCAATTGGAAGGAAAACCATGTGAGTTAGGAGCGGGTTGGGATTGGCGAAAAATGAGGGTGCGGGTGCTTGCATTGTGCAAAGCATTTTTTTTGCCTAGGATTTTTTGCTTCTTTTTTTTCCAATGAAAAAAAGAAGAGGCTACAAATATCCACAAAATAATACATGTAAAACCAATGTCATTTTTAATGATTTTTTTTGTACCTAATGCAACAAGCATCAGGGAATTATTTGATTAAATTTAAATGATTAATAAAGTTTACCAAACACTCGCTAATCCAAAAACTAAATACTCAGCAAAAAACAACACCCAAATAAACTGATAGTATTTAGCGATAGATTCCTTTTTTTGCAAATTAGTTTTCCTACTCATAATTATCAACCCAACAATAAAAGCAAAATGCACTAAAATCATTAATGGCATATTTAACACCTCGGACTGAAAAATTGAAAAGATGATTAAGGCAAAAAAAGTCAAACACAATAAAACATTTCCAATGTTAAAAACTTTTTGAGCACCCAATCTAATACTTAGCGTTCGAATATCATGCGCACTATCTCCTTCCATATCAGGTATATCTTTGAACCAAGCAATGATAATGCTGTAGATAAAAATCGTAGCAGTTAATATCCAGATCACTTCCGTTACCTCGTGACTTCCATTGATAGAGAAATTAAAATGCAAAAATAACAAGACATTTACAATTAATCCTCTAACTGCAATAATGCAGAAGGCAGCCCAAAACGGAAAACGTTTTAATCGAAAAGGAGGTAATGAATAGGCGGTTCCTAAAGCTAAGCTTAGTAAAACTGTTCCTAATAAATATCTCCCTAAATAAATCGCAATTACTAATGAAACTAAAACACTTCCGAAGGTAAGTACATATCCTAAGCGCATAGAAAAAGCGCCACTTGCCAGCGGTAAGTATGGCTTATTAATTTTATCAATTTCTACATCTGTAATTTGATTAAGCCCTACAATATAAATATTCGCACCCAAACAACTGAGTAACGTCCAACCCAAAAGTCCTAAATTTGAGGTAGATTCAACTCCAGAAGATATCGCAATAAAATATAAAATGATAATACTTAAACTAGTACCAATGATGGTATGCAAGCGAGAAAACCGAATAAAATTAATGAGAAAATTCATATTTTTGTTCCTTGAAAAACACCGAATTTGATGAGGTTTTCTTGATAGCCTTTGGTCATATATCGCATCGCCCACGCCCCTTTAATCGTAGGCCAACCAGCTTGTAACAATCCTTTTACGGATTTCCATTGAAAGACAGATTGGATAACTGCTTTCCAAAATGGCGCAACATAATCACTCCAATCTTCGGAAGCAACTTCTGCAAAGCCTACTTGCTTAGTAATATTCTCAAGTTCCTCCATCGAAAACATGGGAGGTAAATGATAAAGCTTATAAATTTTTTCTAATAAATTCTGTTCTGATTTTTTCAAGCTTGGCGGCTCATCACGATGACACCAAGTTGCCATAATTAACTTTCCACCAGGCAACAATAAATCGTAAAACATCTGCAGTAAAGCTTGCTTATCTTCAATATGTTCGGCACTTTCCATCGACCAAATCAAATCAAATTTTTGATTTGACTCTTTTAAAGTCATCATATCACGAGCTTCAATCGTTACTTGATTTTCTAAACCTGCAGCTTGATTATATTTTTTTCCATTAGCAGCTTGAACAGGACTAAGGGTAACTGCTAGCACTTTTGCATTGTATTTTTTTGCTAAAACTCTTGCGCTACCTCCTACCCCACAACCTGCATCTAAAATATTAGTGGCTTGTTTGACTTTTCCCCAATTCAATATTTCATGGACTAAATCAAGTTGAGCTTGAGTATGGGTTTTACTCCCAACTTTTCCATCGGGATAAAATCCATGGTGCATGTGTTCGCCCCAAACATCTAACCAAAGTGGTGTGGATTGGTCGTAAAATTTACCGATACGTTCGTTTAATGTTGACATAAGTACGTTTTGAATTTATCCTAAAAAATTAAAAATCCAATCAAAACTGCAACTAATATTAATGCTGTGATTTGGTACCCATTTAGTCGCTCACGATATTCTTCAGGAAGATCTTCTTTAGAGGCAAAACTATTTTTTAAATAACCGAATAAAGCAATCGGGATAAAAACAAATCCTGCCGTGGAACCAATTATTACTCTACCGATCAATTTTATATTTCGTAAAATTCCTCCTTGAGCTTCCTCGACAATTGGTTCAGCAATCACTTGAGTATCTTCGATAGGAGAAACGCCAGCTTTAGGTTTCGTTCCAGAAATAGAAATACAATATTTATCTTTTTGATTGATCCAATGAGGGGAAACATATTTTACTGTAATATTTGAAAAACCAGCATCCTTGAACCATTTTCGATATTCTTCATCCTTTGGAAAAAGCATCCAAGTGTTGGCTGCAAAACTTACCAAAGCATTAGGTGGATCAATCGGACCAATCAAAGTGGCTACTCCACCCTCTTTAATTACTCGATAAGCTTCCGTAATTCCTTTTTGAGGGTTTGGCCAATATTCTATACTTCCCGCAGAAACATATCGATCAAAGTTATCGGTAGGAAATGGAATATTTTCCGCATCTCCTACTTTGAAAGTACATCCTTTAAGCGAAAGTTTCTCTTTAGCTTTCGACATCTGGTGAGGACTTTGATCAACGCAAGTCACCTGATTTGGAGAAACATGTTTAACGATTCCCTCGGTGGTGAAACCAGTTCCTGACCCCACATCAATAACTTGAATATCTGGTGTATCTAATTGGGCAATCGTTAAGGAATCATCCCGCATTTTTTTTGTCCAAAAAAGTGGGTTAACTAATTTATCATAAAAAATAGAAAGGAATCGATAAAACCAAAAGGCTTCCTTTTTGTGCTGCATTAATCTCATTTCGTAGTTGGTTTGTTTTTGAAAAATAAAATGTAAATGTATTGTTGTAAAACAAAAAGAAGCTATAAATTTTAGCTATATCTTAGAGGCTGTTTTGAAATGTGTGCTAAAATTTTTTATAGTGTATTTTTTTGCCAAATGAGGCTTTTTTGGAGGGGAATAGCCTTAGTTATTGCCCGAGAAAAAAACGAAATGTGGTGAAAAAAGACGCATAAAAAAGTTAGCGACATAATTCAAAACAGTCTCTTAGTCTTTAGTGTCTACTGTGATGTGTGTAATTGTACTAACAGGGCAAATATCTTCGCAAATAAGACAAGCAATATCGCATGGTTTATTCACCGCAATAGTATCGAATGGACTGATAAATCCAGCTTCATGTGGACAAACCGCAACGCATGCGCCACAATTGATGCAAGCATTCCAACCGATTTCAAAAATTACTGGTTTTCGTTTACTACTCATAATTAAACTTCTATATTTTTTTAAATTCGGAGTCAGGACTAAAATAATCTGACATGGTTTGATAAAGCATGCTATCTCTTTTCTCAATGTCCTTAGTCTTAAAAACGTTGGTTTTGATATCGTACAATTTCCACATTTTATTTCCTAAAGCAGCTAACCAATCATCTTGATATTTCTTTAAATTTTCAGAAGAGGCTGGTAAATTTTGTTTAAAAAACTCCCCTAAAAAATTTCCAGCGATGCATCCTCCACTAAGTGCCGTGTGAATTCCACCACCCGTAATTGGGTTGACGTGTCTGGCTGCATCGCCAACCAAAATCATATTATCAGCATATTGAGTTCGCAGAGGTGCAGCAAGGGGAACTCCTCCTCCTTGGATTTCTAAAACCTTAGAATTTTTAAAGCGTTCTTTAAAAAATGAATTTTTCATAAAGTGATCTATGTGCCATTGAGCATTTTTATCGGTCATTGTTCTTGCTACTCCTAGGCCTATTTCAGCATATCCATTACCTTTCGGAAAAACCCAAGCGTACCCACCGGGTGCCCACTCATGCCCAGTAATGATCTCTAAAAGTCCATGAGTTTCTACTTGATCCACTATGAATTGAAGACAACTTGCCAACTCAGGTAATTTAATATGAGTATGCATTCCAGACCATTTTCCGACCTGAGATTGTAGACCATCAGCTCCCACTAATACCTTTGCTTGGACAGAAATTTTTTCATTATATCTTTGAAGATGAACCGTGCAAAGTCCTTCTGGATTTTTCTCATATCCTAATCCTTCCGTTTTCAGCCATACTTCTACTCCTGCACGTTCAGCCTGCGTCATCAAATAACGATCAAAACGACGACGATCTACTACATATCCTAGAGGTTTTTTATCATCAGCTTCTCCATATTCCTCTGGCTTGAGCGTTCTATAATCAATGGTTTTGTGCTCTCCAATTTGATTAAAAATATCAAAACCATAAATATCCTCATGAATAAATTCTCGTTCAGGTACAACTCCAGCAGCTTCCAGGGCGTGCCGGCTGACTGCACCAGAACATTGAATAGGACTCCCCAATTCTTGCTTTTTATCAACTAATAAAACTTTGAGATTATTTTGAGCGGCGATGCGTGCAGTAGTTGTTCCAGCTGGGCCAGAACCGATGACTATTACATCATAGATTGTTTGCATTGAGAGGTTTTAAATTTTTTAAAAATCTGATTTATCTTCACTAAACATTCCCTTCCTCTTTTATGTTCAGGAGAATATTTTAAGGTTAACTTACACAGAATACTTTACGTCAACAAATTTCCTTCATCATCCCATTCCGCGATATCATTTCGTTTACTCTGATCTGTACATTTCGCTAACCATTCAGGATCATAATCTACCTCATGATCAGCCAAAACTTCTTCAGGTACACCATCCCAAACATTAGCAAAGTTACTCATCACTCCTAGATCTTCAAATCCCATTTTTGTAGTATAATATCCAGTCATCGTTAAATTCCGAATTGAATTAAAAAACTTAATCCCAGGAGCCATCTCAGGTTTTTCACCATCAGGATCAGGATAAGCAATATCGTCTACGATAGCAATTTCTTGCTCAGGTGTACATTCAATAAATCGCTTTTCAAATCTATTATTTGCTTCCGCATCCAGCCACATCAAACCACCTCGAAATGGTAATTGAAAATAAGACGGTAAATCTTTGGCCATAAACTCAATGAACTCGGGCACTTTTGCCTCCGTTGCGGAACCAGCTGTTGCTGTGGCAGGTAAAATAATATCGCAAAGTGTAGCAATAGTTAACATTTCATGCTCATTAAAATAAGTTGCCGCATTTACTTTTTCATCATGTTCAATTTCTGAAGGAGTTCTTCCGTAAAGGTTTTCAGCGTTGTCTTTGACCTCTTCTTTTAGTTCTCCGCCTTCCGTTTTGCAACTAGTAGTAGAAGTGACAGTTGCTCCTGCAATTGTCCCAACTAACAAATATTTAAGTGAATCTCTTCTTTTCATTTTTCTATTTTTTAAAGGGGTCAGAAGTGAGTTTGGTCACTTTGTTCTCGGTCAGGAGTCAGGGGCGCGGGAATATAGAATATCGAACAAGGAATATTGAATATCGAAGTTTGACGATATTTTTTGTTCTTTTCCAAAAGAAGTTTCGTCTAACTTCTCAAATCTTAATTCCTTGTTCTTAAGTCGTTATTTCCGCGCCCCTGACTCCTGACAGCCCGTACGGGCGACCTCACTCCTGATTCCTTTTTATTGAATATTTTTCTTTTTGTATTCCTCTACAATGAATTCTGATGTTCTCATTGCTAAAGCCATAATTGTCCAAGTACAATTTTTATCGGCTTGACTCGTAAATGGTCCAGCATCAACCACAAAGACATTATCAGCATCATGTAATTGACAATACTTATTAGTAACTGATGTTTTCGGATCGTTGCCCATTCGAGTTGTTCCAACCTCGTGGATAATTTGCCCAGGTTTTAGTAACCCCCAATCTTGCTCTTTGGTCGGTTTATCTCCTAAAGGAATTCCTCCCATTCCATGGATGATTTCCTCAAAAGTATCTTGCATATGTTTAGCCTGATATCTTTCGTAATCTGACCATTTATAATTGAATTGTAACACCGGAATTCCAAATTGATCCACCACCTCTGGATCCAATTCACAACGATTATCTCTCATCGCAATCGACTCTCCTCGTCCTGCCATTCCAACTACCGCACCTCTAAATCGTTTAGCATCTTCTCTTAATTTATCACCATATCCACCAACTGTGCCTCCAATATGTTTATTCAAATCAGATACATTAAATCCAAATCCATAAGCAGGCATGCCCAATCCTCCCCAAACTTCAATATGATATCCTCGTGGGAAATCTAATTTTTTATTATCCTGCCACCAAGGAGAATAAACGTGTAATCCTCCCACTCCATCTTCATTATAATTCGTTTTTCGATTCATCAAGGCAGGAACAAATCCTGCCCTTCCTCCACCGGTAGAATCATGCAAATAACGTCCAACATTATCACTACTATTTCCTAAACCATTTGGATGTTGCTTACTTTTGGAGTTCAATAAAATTCTTGCTGTGCTACAAGCTGATGCACCTAGCACAACCGAACGACCTTTCAATTTATATTCATTTCGATCTTCTTTGTTGATAAAAGAAACGCCGGTTGCTTTTCCTTCATCATCGGTGGTAACCGTTCGAACCATACTATTGACATACAAATCAACTTGCCCTCCTCCATTCACAGCTGGAATCACAAAAACTGAACTGGAAGAAAAATCTGCGTAAGCATTACAGGATCGATTACATTGAGCACAATAGAAACAAACGCCTCGCTCATTATTTAATTTTTTTGTCAAAATAGACAACCGAGAAGGGATCACATCAACACCTGCTTTTTTAGCCCCTTTGATATAATAGAGTTCGTGCAATCTAGGTTTTGGGGCAGGCAGAAAAAATCCGTCTGGATCGTTTCTACGCTTTTCCTTCGAACCAAAAACACCCACCATTTTATCTAACTTATCATAATATGGTTTGATATCGTCGTAGCTGATGGGCCAATTTTCACCAAGCCCATCGATGTCTTTATGTTTAAAATCATCCGGCCCAAAGCGAAGGGAAATTCTTCCCCAATGGTTCGTTCGGCCTCCAAGCATTCGGGAACGCCACCACATAAAATTTGTTCCTTCCTTCTGAGTATAGGGCTCGCCATCAACCTCCCAATCTCCCCAAGACATATCAAAATCC
Source organism: uncultured Saprospiraceae bacterium (assembly GCA_964352225.1). Classification (GTDB taxonomy): domain Bacteria; phylum Bacteroidota; class Bacteroidia; order Chitinophagales; family Saprospiraceae; genus CAJQQY01. The sequence continues at coordinate 7,448 of CAYGRM010000324.1, forward strand.
CCAAAGGCACGATTGGTACTTGCGCCTCTCCGAGGAGATTCCCACGGAAATTTCATTTGAGTTTGAGTGACAGGATCTTTTGGGTCAAAATAAGGACCAGCTTCCACAAGAGCTACTGATAATCCAGCCTCCGAAAGAATTTTAGTAGCCATTCCTCCTCCTGCTCCCGAGCCGACAATAATGACGTCGTACTCTTTGGTATTTTCTTTTATTTGCATCGCGTAGGTTTTCTTT
>CAYGRM010000325.1:0-7668 GCA_964352225.1 uncultured Saprospiraceae bacterium
TCTTTGACCTCTACTCCAATTGCAGAGAGTTCTTCTTTTAATACTTTAATGCAACGGTTACAAATCATACCTCTAATAAAATATTCTTCATTTTTCATGGTTATCCGTTTTTATTTAATTTTAAACTAAGACGCTCTAACAACTCAATATTTTTCTGTTTCCCTTTTTCAAGCATTTCTTGACCATATTTTGTGAAATATTGATGCGATTTTAAAAAGGTTAAATTCATCTCTAACCATTTTCGTTCGGAGTAATTCATCTTAAAAATCGATGCCCATTCTTCTCTCAAATGTTGTAGCTGCTCTAAATAATTGCTAGAAGCTAAATGGAATAAATCACTATCGCAAAGAATCTCTCCAAGCAAATCTTTAGGGGATTGAGGAATTCTTGTAGCATCAATACATTCCAATACTTTTGCAATTTTTTCCAAAGGATATTTATTTTTAAGTAGAAAATCTTTGGCAATTTTTTTACTCACTTCTTCATGCTCAATACATTTTTCAATATGTCCTGTATCGTGAAACCAAGCCGCTAAAAAAATGACTTCTTCATCCTCTACGGAAAGATTCATATTTTTAATAATCTCCTGAACACCTTGAACTACGCTGTAGGTGTGATGCCAATTATGGAAAACATGATTAGCAGAAAGTTGAGAATTCAGCAGGTGATTTACATAAGCAAATGCTTTCCTTTGATGTTTGTAGGATGAATCTTTCCAATTATCTTTTTCAATATTTCCACTCATGTCTTTTGAATTTTTCATTTTATTAAATTGATTTCTAGCGTTCTTTTTTTTACCATTTCAAAACTTAACCAGTAAATTAAAATGGGCAAAATCATAAATTGAAGGACAGGTGATAATCCTACATCCACTATTGGCAGTAAAGGCATCGCATCTGCATACGCCCAATTCCCTGCTGCGAGATGTTTGGTTTCTGCAAAGATTGCCCCTACTCCACCAGCGATGACTAGTAGGGATATTTTCAAAAAAGTCAATCGTTGAATCCAATAAAAATTTCGATAAATCAAAGAAAATCCGAAGTATAAAAGGAAGACCATAAACACATCTGCAATTGATGCCAAAGCACAAAACGATATATGTTGGAAGTCATAGACATATCCTTCATATAAAAAACCTTGAGAAATTTCCCATACCAAATTGAACAAGTAAGCAAAGAAAGCTACTCTCCAAAAAAAGTATTTGTAATGCTGTTTGTTCTCTACTTTTTTTAAAAAATAGAAATAAAATAATATCACCAAAGTGAGGGCTATGCTAGGAACAATGAAAATTCCGATGTTTAAGCTGTCCATTATTTATTCAGTTTTTTCAAAATTATTACTGATTGTTTTTCTTTTAAGAAGTTCATACTTACTGATTGATTTTTTTTCCAAAACCTCAATCAGTAAGTGAACTTGATTTAAGAGTTTATAAAACCCTAAATCATCTTGGATGAATCTCATCATGCAATTCTCTTAAATGCATCATCTCTTCAAAGGATTCATTATTATGTTCATACTCACCATGTCCGTCATTTGAATTATCATCATGTCCCATCATGTTTCCATGCCAGACAGTTTGTCCGTCAGGATGATGGTGGTCATCATCAACATTATTATGACTAAAATTTTCATGGTGGAAGTTGAACATGTCATCGAATTGATGGAACATGTCATCGTAATGAAACATTGTCGTTGAGTCGCAGCTCGAAGGTTCATTAGTACACATGGTCAAAGAATCATTATAGCGTAATGCCGCTTCGTAGCTCTCTCCCATTTCTTCCAATGCAACTAAATCACTTTCTGACATTACATCAAGATGGTCTTCATCATCCATACAAGAAAAGATAAAGAGGATCCCAAATACGAGGATTAAATATTTTAATTTCATGATTTTAATATTTTGATTATTTAAAAAAAAATTAATTCGCAGTTTTTAAAAACTCAGCAATCTTCACCGCTTCTGGTTCAGTCAAGTAAGCTCTTACACGCATGTGCATAACCGCTACGTCCCACTCAGTATCGCTGAAAGATTCGGGGGAAGGAGCATTATGACATCGAAGACAATTTTCTCCCCAGAGCTGTGCTCCTGATTTAGCTTCCGCCAAGGTACTGGTGGATTGACAACTACTTATGATGGTAATCGTTGCAAGTAGTGTGAATAAAAAAATGATAATAGGTATCTTTTTCATCTTGATTGATTTATAAATATTTAAAAAAAATTAGAATCCAATTGCCCAATGGACAAAGAAGGCATTTCCTGGTGCTCCACCATGACCATCTGGTTCTTCGATAGTGTCATCAACTTTGCTATTGCTAATTCGGTAACTTACTTTGAATAGGGTTCGCCAATCGATCCAATAATTAATGCTTAAGTCAACTTGTGTTTGGTCCGTTTCCCATTCCGAGCCTTCTGGAGTTTTTAAGGTAGAATAGCGACCAGCAAATTCCAGTCTTCGGACAAAATTATTTTCTACTAGTGCGGGTCGTAAAGAGACTTGTGCAAACCATGTAGAACTATTGTTATCAAAAGTGACTAAATCATCTGGATTTTCGTGAAAAGGATAATTGGCAGCATCCACATTGACAGCTGAGTATTGTGCTTTCATATCGAGTACGCTACTCATAGAAGACAAAGTTTTGACATAGGAAATATCAAAGGCATAATGCAAAGCAGCCACATCTTCCATCTTTGTTTCTTTCGCTCCTACTTTTCCATACATTCCAGAAATTCCAAATTCAAGACTGGAATCACTAAATGGAAAAAATCCAAATCTACCTCCAATTGTTTTACCTTTATTATTGTCTGGGAAATTTGCATGATGAAGAACACCTGCTTCTTCGGGTTCTTCTTCACCGTCATTTAATTGCGAACCATTGACCGCATAGATGGAATAGTTGATTTTTAAATTACCGAGGTACGAACCACCTCTTAATTCCAAACCAATATCATTCGAAGGAATAATCCCATCGTGTCCTGCTCCAAGAGGTCCCGTTGGAAATTTATTTATCCAAGCAGGGTGAAGATTTGGAACGAAGATTCCAAAAGGCACCAATATTTTACCTGCTCTAAAAGTCAAATTTTTAGAAAGTAGATAAGACATATTTGCATACTCAATCGCTAGTTCAACTTCGCCTCCTGCCAGTTCCAACTCCCATTCACTTTCAAATAATAAGCGATCAGATTGCTTGTAGAGGAACAAGGGATTAAATGACCCTCCAACAAAAGTGAACTCTTCATCTGTAATTTGTAAACCTGAGTGAGCATATCCTCTCAATAAAAATTTACTCTTCCCTGGCTTATGTGTATCGCTTTCATTTTTGAGTTGTTCAATCTCCTGTTTTAATTTTTGAATCTCATCAGTTGATTGCACATCTTGTGCATTTGCTTTTTGAATCGAAAAAGCAAACATCAATGTCAGACATAAAATAAAATATTGATTTTTCATAATTATTGATTTTAGTAAATTAAAAAATTAGTCTAGCGATCTAATAAAGTTGACCAATTGCCATCGCTGTTCTTCGGTCAAAACTTCTTTGTAAGCAGCCATGGGAGCTTTCCCTTCTGTCAGTTTCCAATAGATGGCTCCATCCGTTTGCTTTTGAACTATGTCTTTGGTAAAGTTGGATGGACGAGGTTTTAATGCCATGCCAGCGACTCCATCACCCTTCCCTTTTTTCCCATGACAAATGGCGCAGAATTGTTTATACAATTGCTTCCCAGCAAGGGTTGCTTTTTCCATTCCTTGATATGGATTTTTGATATTGTTGGCACTTGCTGGTGCAGTCCAATTTCCATTTTGTCCTAATACTTGATTTTGCGAAGTCCCGACAATCATCAAAAAAAAGAAAATCAAGAAAGTGGACATGGTAGTTTGTCTTTTGCAAAAAATATTTTTTTTCATTATTTTATTATTTAGTAAAAAAGGGAAATCCTTCTCACGGGTTAGTATTTAAATATTCATCTTCTTCGAGTACGGCTCTTCTTTCTTCGTACTCCTCTTCAGTAATTTCGCCTTTAGCAAATCGGCTTTTTAATGTATCAATTGGGCTATCAATTGTTTTTGATTTGGGAAAACCACCTTCGCTTTTTCCAAAGTACCAGATTCCCCAAATGACAATTGCTAGAAAAAAAATCCAAGAAAACATCATGACTTAATTATTTTAATGGTTATGTGAATCGTGGTTATCTTTTTTGTCCCCACTCATTTTTTCGCCCATACTCATTCCTTTATCCTTCATCGTTTTCATGCAAGACTCCATACATTCTTCGCTCATCATTCCTTGGTCTTTCATCATCTCCATCATGTGTCCCATCATTTTTCCATCCTTCATCATTTCACCCATCATGTTTTGCATCATCTCTGGTTTGTCCTTCATCATACTCATCATATTGCCCTCTCCCATCATCATCTCTTTCATTCCTTGATTACCTTTCATCATCATTTTAGCATGATTGTCTTTCATCATGACTTCCATAAAGTCAGTCATCATTCCGTGGTCAGCAGCAATTTTATTAAACATCTGCTTTCGAGTATTTTCATCTTTTAAAACTTGGTCAACATTAACTGCATCATTGCAGCTGACCATTAGCAATAGCGTACTGGCTATTACCATGAGAAAAAATTTATTTTTCATGATTTATTATTTTAATCTGAATAGCAGGAGTGACCATTATCAGCAGGAGAATTGATATAAATTCTAGCTCGATAAATGGTAGCCTATATGAAGGAGTCCTTTAGTAAAAAGACAAACTCCAATTCATACTATTCTCCAATATTTTAAAAAAAAGGAATATCATTTCCCCAGAAAAGGGAAAGGTCAATCAAAACGAGAATCGTCTTGACTTGAGGCTAGGTAGGCTAGCAGAGGAAAGTTTGTAACCGCACTTGATAGTCGAAGACAATGGGCGGTGGAACGTACTTATGAAATTTAAGATTATTTCTATCAACTATTGGAAACTGAAGATTTTTGGAATAAAGGATACTGTTGAACGAAACAAGTTCCTCAAAAGATTTAAATTCAGTTTTAGCTAATATTTGGTCTTGGTCAAGTTTATGAAAACTAGGTTTGTCGTCACAACAACCATCGTCATGTTCCTCATTACTACAACTCATCTTTTCGGCAGAACAAGGAGATGAATCACTAGAACAGCAACTCCCAAGAATCACAAAAAAGCTAGACTTGGTTAATTCATTTTTACAAAAATGATTATTCGTCCAGAATCCTCCTGTACTCAGGAAAACCGAAAGGGCAAGGATAATATGGAGGAAATTTTTAATCATTTTATTTTGAATTTCTTTTTATCTAACCTTATAAAGATAGACTATAGTACACCTCAGAGGAGTGATTTTTATCAATTTGAATGGTGATTTTTGTCACCCTTTAAACTATTGCTGTATAGTCTCCATATGCATCCCCGAAGTCAAATCATAATCCCCATTTTCCTTGGGTGTGATTTCATAATAAAAAGCAGTCGGTGCTTTGTAGCCCCCAAATTCTCTCACGCCTTGCATATCACATTGCATATTATAAATTCGAATTTTTCCATCTTTTTCAGCTACGGTATAATAACCTTGAGCGAACCATTTCATTTTGTCCACTAATTTTTCATCTAAGCCTATAAGTAATTTTTCATTGATGGGAAAGGAATGAAATTCAATTTTATTTTTTTTCAAATGAGAATATTTCCCGATGTGCAAATGTGTTTTGTCTTTTGCCACGCCATACCAAGTAGTATTTCCAATTGCAACAGGAACAGTCAACATTCTAAAAAATGGAATATTTTGTTCTTCGAGTTGAGTCTGAAAAACTTGCTCGATATTTTGCTTATTGGCAAGGGTGAAGATTAAATAAAGCGAACTTACTACCAAGCCAATGTTATTTGGCAAGCCACGTTTCTTATCATTTTTCTTAAAATAAAAAACACTTAACAATACTCCAACAAGAAGTGGAACAGTATAAACTGGGTCAATAATACTGATGCTGTCAAAACTCACTCGCCAATCTGTAAAAGGTAAAAACAACTGCGTTCCATATGAGGTGAAGGCATCCAACAACACATGGGTAAACAATGCCATAAAACTAAAGAGCCACAACTTCCGAAACGAAACTTCTTTTGTCCATTTGACTCTACTCAACATATAAGCAAAAAGAAATGCCCCCAATACACAAAATAAAATCGAATGACTATATCCTCGATGAACACTTATTTTTTGAAAGTCGTCAAACAGCGGCATTATCAAAACATCTAAATCAGGAACTGTTGCGACAATTGCTCCAACGATGGCTGCTTTGTTTCCGATTTTTTTACCGAGTACTGCTTCACCGACTGCTGCGCCTAAAACTGCTTGAGTTACTGAATCCATTGTTTATTTTGTTTTTTATTTTTTAGGTCAAAGTTAGTGGTGGCTATCATTTATTTTTTCTAACTCTTCGACATCCTTATGTTTTAATGCTTCAATAATTGGATTCCATTGCTTGGGATGTGTGGACAATTTCCAAAACCCATTTGCCTTATTTCCACTATTCTTTTGCAAATCATTTAACATTTTTTCTGCATCACCACAATCACATACAATGGAAGTTTGAGCTGCATTCGCCAATAATTCAAATTCTTCTTTATGACTATGCACCCCTTTTATTTTTGCTGCACCTCGAATTCTTTCTAAGGGAAAACGATAATCATATGGAAACTCATGACTCAACTTTTCCAATTGATTATCTAATTCTTGGATTCCTAGTTTATTTTCTTTTTTGGAATTTAAAAAATCTTGAAAGGCTTTGTCTTCATTAGACAGGGAGTTATTTTTAATTGGCTCATCTATTTTTACTTCATCCACTTTTTCCATTTTATTTTTTGCAGGAGCTTTTCCAATAGGACGAGTAAGGAAATAGCCAACAATTGCGACTACTACTAAAAACACAATAACAATTATTATTTTATCTTTCATGGTTTTTATTTTAAAAAAATTAATTTAAATCCATTATTGCAGTTTTTACATTTGTCGCTTCATCCACATATGTCCAAGCAAAAATGATTTGATTTTCATTTTTCACCATTCTTGGAAAACCACTTTGTCGTGAGGTTTTTGATTCTGTTATTGTAAAATGTTCACCCACTTTCCCTTCCTCATTTACTTGAACTACTTTGATTGCAGCACCTTCTTCTTTTTGCTCTAACCAACTTATCAATGCTTCATTTTTTGAAATCATAACAACATCTACACGTCCCAAAGGATTGCCTTCATCAATGCGAATGGGAATGCCAAAATTCGCTCCGTTGTCATTGGAGAATGCCACTTTCACTTGCGGTTTTTCCTCACTCATTGTAAACCATGCCAGCACTACATGTTTTCCATTAGCATCAAGAGCGGGACCGTTGACAGGACAACCTGCTATGTGCCAATTATCATTAGAAACTGATTTTGGAGTCGTCCATTTACCATTTACTTTCCGAACGACAGAAATATCTCGAATCTCGTTTTCAGAGCGGTCACGATAAGCTACGATGATTCCTTCATCAGTTTTTACTGCAGCAGTTTGACAACAATCACAAATTCGATTATCCAATTCTGCTTCTTCAGAGAGACTACCATTCTTATCAAACACAGCAGTTCTAAGCGTCATCGCTCCATTATGCCCATGGCTATCACCTTCATGTCCTTCGCC
>CAYGRM010000326.1:0-7649 GCA_964352225.1 uncultured Saprospiraceae bacterium
CAATATCACCCTCATGGTGATGCTGCCATCGGAGGTGCCTTGGTTAACATGGGACAAAAAGATTTGCTCATCGATCCACAAGGAAACTGGGGAGATGCTCGAACTGGCGATGGCGCTGCTGCCCCTCGTTACATCGAAGCACGACTGACTAAGTTTGCTTTGGAAGTAGCTTTCAATGCACAGACTACCGAGTGGCAACTTTCCTACGATGGTCGAAAAAAAGAGCCTGTTAATTTGCCAATGAAATTTCCTTTGTTGTTGGCACAAGGAGCAGAGGGAATTGCCGTAGGACTTTCTACAAGAATTTTACCTCATAATTTTATCGAACTCATCAAAGCGTCGATTAAAATTTTACAAAATAAACCTTTCAAAATCTATCCAGATTTTTCTACAGGAGGAACCATTGATGTAACTGATTACAAAGCTGGAAAGCGTGGAGGAAGAGTCAAAGTTCGAGCAGTCATCGAAAAAATTGATAAGGATACATTGGAAATCAAAGAGTTGCCCTATGGAACTACCACGGCCAATTTGATGGATAGTATCGTCAAAGCAAATGACAAAGGGAAAATAAAAATTAAAAAAGTAACAGATAACACCGCCAAGGATGTTTCGATCATTGTCGATTTAGCTCCGGGTGTTTCGCCTGAGGTGACGATGGATGCATTGTATGCCTTTACGAATTGTGAAGTTTCAATTTCGCCAAATGCATGTGTGATTGTTGATGACAAACCACTTTTCCTTTCTGTCAATGATTTATTGAAATTCAGTACTGAGGCAACCAAAGATTTGTTACGACAAGAATTGGAAATCCGAAAAGGAGAGCTAGAGGAGAAATGGCATTTCGCAAGTTTGGAAAAAATATTTATTGAGAATCGAGTGTATCGAGAAATTGAAGAATGTGAAACTTGGGAAGAAGTAATCGAAACTATTGATCGCGAATTAAAAAAATACATTGTCACTCCAAAAGATAAGGCGAAAAAAACGGATAAACGAATTCACCTTTTTAGGGACATCACTCACGAAGATATTGCTCGATTGACAGAAATTCGAATCAAGCGTATTTCAAAATACAACTCCTTCAAAGCGGATGAGTTAATTGCAAAAATCGAAGAAGAGTTAAAGCAAGTTAAACATGACTTGGCAAATTTGACGAAATACACCATTGCTTATTTTGAAAAATTATTAGCGAAATATCGAAAAGGAAAAGAGCGATTAACAAAAATCGAATCTTTCGAAACCATCAAGGTGGCCATGGTGGTAGCTAACAATGCCAAACTTTACGTCAATCTAAAAGAGGGATTTATCGGTTCAGGCTCTAGCATGAAAAAAGAGGAATTCGTGGGGGAATGTTCGGACATTGATGATATTATCGTGATTCGAAAAGATGGAGTTTTGAAAGTGAGCAAAATTTCTGACAAGGTTTTTATGGGAAAAGATATTTTGCATGTGGCAGTTTGGAAAAAAGGGGATGAACGAACCACCTACAACATGATCTATGTTGACGCAAAATCAGGTCGTTCCATGGCAAAACGATTTCATGTAACAGGAATCACACGTGATCGAGAATATGATTTGACGAAAGGAGCTCAAGGCTCAAAAGTTCATTACTTAACAGCTAATTCAAATGGAGAATCAGAAATTGTAACGGTTCAATTATCGCAAGGTTGTTCAGCACGTACAAAGGTTTTTGATTACTATTTTGACGAATTGGAAATCAAGGGAAGAAGTGCCAACGGAAATATCGTCACCAAATATCCTATCCGAAAAGTAACTCAAAAAGAAGTGGGTATGTCTAGCCTTGGTGCTCAAAAATTATGGATGGATGAAGTGAGCGGAAGATTGAATGCCGAAGAGCGAGGTACTTTCTTAGGTGATTTTGATACAGGTGATTCTATTTTTGTATTATATAAAAATGGAACTTATGAGGTCGTTGATTTCGATATGACCAAGCGATTTGAACCAAAAGAATTGTTGCATATTGGAAAATTAGATCCAAGTTTAGTGGTGAGCGCTGTTTATTATGACGGTAACAAAAAGTGGACAATGGTCAAGCGTTTCAATATTGAAACAACGACAAATGATCAAATCTTCAATTACCTGACCGAGCATAAAATGACGAAACTTCTCTTTGCCTCGGTCAAAGAAAATCCACGGATCGAATACAATTACAAAGTAAAATCGAAAAAGATGACAGGTGAAGTTAACTTAGCAGAATTCATCGATGTCAAAGGATGGAAAGCACTTGGAAATAAATTGAGCGACCAGAAATTATCAGGTGTAAAAGAAGTCGATGCAAGTAGTAAAGAAAAACTTTCCCCTGGAGATTCGATAGAATTTGATGTAGGAAAAAAGGATAATGGGCAAGGAGAATTGTTTTAACTTTAACAAAATTTATTTTTTTTATAAAAAAAGAGGTGGTACAGTTTTATAATTGTATTACCTCTTTTGATTATAAACCATAACCAAATCCTAAAAACAATCCCACCCAAAATCTTGTTGTACCCAAAATCAATACTTAGTTGAGGTTTCATAAAATTTGATTTTAGCATAATGTTAAGTTATGTTTTTCAAGATAACTCTGTTAATTTTACAGATGAAAAGTTTTAACTTTTTGACCGACTTATTTTTTCTAACAATATATTTACATTTTTATAAAAAAGTAAATGACTACAGACGATTATAAAAAAATAGCTCATACACTTCCCAAACAACCTGGGGTTTATAAGTTTGTTGATCCCAACGAAAAGATACTTTATGTGGGGAAAGCAAAAAATCTAAAAGCTAGATTATCGTCCTATTTTGGAGAACGAAGAGATCGTCTCGCTAAAACAAAAGTCCTCGTCAAAAAAGCAGACCACATCGAGTACACTATCGTCGAATCGGAGCACGATGCCCTCCTCCTCGAAAGTACCCTCATCAAAAAGTATCAACCTCGATATAATGTGATGTTGAAAGATGGAAAATCCTATTCATATATATGTATCAAAAGGGAGCGATTTCCAAGAGTATTTTTGACTCGACGAGTGATCAAAGATGGTTCAACTTATTTCGGGCCATACGTTTCGAAATATCAAGTTGGGGTGATTTTAGATTTAGTGAAAAATTTGTTCCCACTTCGGACTTGTACTTTGCCACTTTCTCAATCGAATATTGAGAAAGGGAAATTTAAAGTATGTTTAGAATATCATATCAAAAATTGTTTAGGGCCGTGTGTAGATTATGAATCGGAGGAAGAGTACAATGCCAAAATTGAGCAAATTAAAAATATCCTCAGAGGACATCTTGGCGTTGTGAAAAATTATTTAAAATCTGAAATGATGCGCTACGCCGAAGCGATGCAATTTGAAAAAGCACAGCAAGCCAAAGAGAAATTAACAGCCTTCGAAGACTACCAGGGTAAGTCGACGGTGGTGAGTACGACGATCAAAAATGTGGATGTCTTTTCGATAACTTCTGATGAAAAAGAGGCTTTTGTCAACTACCTAAAGATTGTAGATGGCTCGATTACGCATACCTATACTTTAGAGATGACCTTGAACCTGGATGACGATGATGAAGATGAATTATTGGCCTACGGAATAGATGAGTTGAGGAAAAAATTTAAGAGTAATGCCGAGGAAATTATTTTGGAAAAAGAGATCGAATTGATAGAAGATAATTTGCAGATTACGATTCCAAAAATTGGTGATAAAAAGAAACTCCTTGATCTTTCTAAAAAAAATGTAAAATATTTTTTACTCCAAAAACGAAAACAGGAAGTTTCTCGTACCAATAAGCAAACTCCTGCTGAACGCATATTAAAAACGATGAAAGAGGATTTGCAGATGGATAAATTACCCATGCACATCGAGTGTTTTGATAACTCAAATATACAAGGAACAAATCCAGTTGCGTCCTGTGTGGTTTTTAAAAATGCCAAACCTTCCAAGCGTGATTATCGAAAGTTCAAAATTAAAACAGTCGAAGGGCCAAATGATTTTGCTTCGATGGAAGAGGTCGTCCGTCGACGATATTCCCGCTTACTAAAAGAAAATCAGCCACTTCCTGACTTGATCATTATTGATGGAGGAAAAGGACAATTGAGTTCGGCGACGAAGATTATGGAAGAGTTGGGAATTTTAGATAAAGTTACTTTGATTGGAATTGCCAAGCGACTCGAAGAGATCTTTTTCCCTAATGATCCTATTCCATTGTACATCAATAAAAAGTCTGAATCACTAAAAGTTATTCAGCAAGCGAGGAACGAAGCTCACCGGTTCGCAATTACATTTCATAGAGATTTGCGTTCCAAAAATGCACTTGGAACGGAATTGACCAATGTCGAAGGAATAGGAGAGAAGACCGCACAAAAATTATTGTCGCATTTTAAATCTGTCAAAAAAATTAAAGAAGCTTTGCCGAGTGAAATCGAAGAAGTGGTAGGAAAATCTGCTACGACGAAGTTGTTGAATTATTTTAAGGAAACCCCCGACCCTTACACAGACGTGTCCGTAGGGAAAGGGGATCGTCCTTGACATAAGGAATTTGAATATCGAACAAGGATTTAAGAAGTTTGACGATGATAATTTGACCATGTTAGTTCGTCAAACTTCTCAAATCTCAAATCCTTAGCGAAGCGTTCTTAAATCGATATTCAAAAAATCGCTTATGTCAATGACATTGCCCTGAAGGGGTCGGGGGTTATTTCCGATACTCCTTAATCTTCTTATCATAAAAAATTGCCGTTTCAATATCACCCATCGCCTTGTATAATTCCACTAAATCAAAAAGATGCGTATCATTATATTGAGCATCTAGCGCATTTTTAAAATAAATTTCTGCTTCCTTATATCGATTCATTGCTTTGTAAGTCAACCCTAAAGAACGATTTGTAACTACATTGTTAGGAGCTAAAAGTAAAGACTGCTTTAAATAATTTTCCGCCTGATTATAGTTTTTTAATTTATAATAAAGTACTCCCAAGTTGGTCATTCCTGGAAAGTATTCTGCATTAGTTTCGATTGAATTTTTATAGGCTTCAATGGCAAGTGGATTGTTGTTTTGTGCCTCGTAAACTAGTGCTAAATGATGATACGTTTCTGTAAACCCAGGATAAGTTTCCGTACTCATTTTTAGATATTTTACAGCGGTGTCAAGGAGCTCTTTTTTCTTATTTACATTAGTTTCTGAAAGTGCTTTTCGATAGTGAGTTACTCCGTAGAAACTTTGAGTACGAGAACTATTTGGTGTGGTGATGATACCTGTTTCGTAAAGCGTATCATCGCTTTCCCAAGCTGCATTTCGAGTTATAGTTTTCGCAGAATAGAGTAAAAGAATTACTCCGGCAATTCCATAAAAAGCATTTGGGGAATAATTTTTTTCTCCTAAAAAGAACTGTTTTAATAAAAAACTTAAAGCGATACAAAGCCCCAAAAGCGGAATAAACATAAACCTTTCAGCAAACGTCGCCCCAATCAAAAAGAAAATATTGCTCGTAATAGCAAAGGTGATGGCAAAGAATAAAATAGCAAAAGAATAAATATTTTTACTTCTTAAACCTATGATAGTCAGGTAGATAAGTCCAATAGAAGTCGCAAGGCTAGCAAGAACTTTCCAATTAGTCCAACTTAATTCTGGAAAAGTATTGTAGGAATAATCAAAACTTAAAGGATGAGGAAAAACTAATAATTGAAAATATTTTCCCAACATCCCAATGGCAGTTGCGCGCTGTCCCCAAAAACTATCGATGGCAAAAAGACTGTTGTCAATGGTTTCAAAGGGTGTTGGATTAGGATCAATAATCTGCCCTCTGATATAAAAATAAACAGCAGCAACAAGTCCAAAGAAGACAGTTTGTATGGCAATTTTATCAAAAGAAATTTTAGTAAAAAAATATAAAACCAAAGGGACTAATCCTAAAATCGAAAGTGCTCCTTCCTTCGAAAGTATTGCAAAAAAATAACTTAATAATGCGATGATAAGATAAGTAATATTGTCTTTTCGATTATATTGAATGATGGAATAGATTACTCCAAGCATTCCTAAAAATGCATAAATTTCATCTCGACTTTTGATGTTGGCAACTACCTCTGTGTGCAATGGATGGGCAGCAAAAAGTAAGGTTGCCGCAACTGTCGGAAGGAAGTATTTTTTTTCAAATAAAAGTCGTAAGGTGAAGAACAAAAACACACAACCTAAAGCATACTCAAGCACATTGAAAAAGTGATAAACTGTTGGACTGTTTCCAAAAAACTGCTTCTCGATGGCAAAACCTGCTAGCATCATTGGTCGATAATATCGGTCTTCCGTTCCTGCAAAACCATAGTACCAAGAGTGGGTGAAAATATCTTTTATGCCACCTATTCCTTCTTGGACAAAATCATTTTTTTTGCAAACTAAATCATCATCTAAAACAAATCCATGCTGAATTGTATTAGCGTAAAGTAAGAAAACAAACATGAAAATTCCGAGAGCAACTAACCAATGATTTGGAATAAGAGACCAGTTAGTTTTATATTTATTAAGGGTCTTTTTTTTAGATTTTTTTTTCGCCATTGGTTTTCGTTTTGCTTGCAAAATAATAAATTTTTCAAGTAGCTGGACTCTCTCGAGTCCAGTTTTTCGGTTTTAAATGAAATCATTTGGTCATGGATAAATAGTTATTAGGTTATTGGTTATTAAATTATTTCCAAAATGGTGCTTCAATAAATTGTACGACTAATAACTCATTAACCAATAACTTAATAACCAAATGAAATCATCTAGAACCAGTTTTATACTAAAAAAAATAATAGATTCATTCGACATAAAGTGCTAATCGTGAAACTGGCTTCGGGAGAATCCAGCTACGTTTAATATTTCAGATGAATAAAATGTAGCACTTTTTGCATCTCTTCTTTGAGTGGAGTAGAAGAAGTGACATAATTATTATGCATAAAACTGAAGAGCAATGTTTTTCCTTTTCGAGTGGTGATGTAGCCGCTGAGGCAATGTTTGTTGCTCAAAGTTCCAGTCTTAGCATGGACGTAGGGTGCATACCAGTTTTTGATTGTTCCTTCTTTTTTACCTGTTGGAAAAATGTTGAAAATGCGGTCTTCTGGAATTTTTTCATGTATTTTTTTTAATAAAAAAATCATCGTGCGTGGGGTGAATAAATTATATCGAGATAATCCCGAGCCATCTCTCCACAGCGGCGGATCGGGAGAATCTTTCAAATATTCCTTGGTGAAAAATCGGATAATTTTATGGGTATTCATCGTATCAAAAACTTCGTTGGAGCAAGCCAACAAAATTTGCTCGGCCATAAAATTATCACTCTCTTGCATCAATGGTTTATAAACTTCATCGACAGGTAAACTATAAATTGTTTTTGCATTTGCTGGAATTGCCATTTCTACGGATAAAAGCGCTACGTTTTTTTCCAAAATCAAACTCATCAATTCTGTGAAAAATTCATGAGAATATCGAAATGGAATTTCTTTTTCATAATTTTTAGAGGATGGTTGGAGTTGGTTGTATTCAAAAATATTTTCAAATTCTTTCCTTTCAAAACGGATACTCGTACCGCCAATGATAGGATTATAAAATACAAATGCCTCGAACGGTTTTGGGAAAATATCAATTCCATTTCCATCTAGTTGACTTTGAAAACGAACAAGATTTCCATGAAT
>CAYGRM010000327.1:0-7631 GCA_964352225.1 uncultured Saprospiraceae bacterium
ATTTATCGTAATGGCTATTTTGTATTTGATTTTATTACCGGTGTCTTTGTTGGTGACTAAAAGTTTGCCAGAAGAACCTGCTGCCTTTTTTGGAACTCAAGGATTTTACACTTTCCCAAACGTTTGGAAATATTTAGGATACATTGGTAATTGGATTGGATTTTTCTTTTTAGGTTTTATGGGTGTACTTTCTATCTCCATGGAGTTCGGCAACAAAACCCTTCGTCAAAATATTATCACAGGACTTTCTAGAAAAGAATATTTTAGTGCAAAAGTAATTTTTATCACGGCGATTAGCTTGATCGCTACTACTTATTATTTTCTCTCAGGAACGATAATAGGTTTATTCCATGCAGATCCATTTTACATGGATGTTTACACGCAAGGATTATTGAGCTTTATACCACATTACTTTTTGATGAGTTTTGGGTATATGGCAATGGGGTTATTCTTTGGAATGCTAGTTCGACGAACTGGTTTTGCGGTATTTATATTTTTAGCTTATGGAGTTTTTTTGGAGCAGATATTAAGAGGGCTTCATTTATATTATACTGAGTCGCGAACCTGTCTTTTTTATCCAGTCAATGCGATAGAAGATTTGACGCCAATTCCTTTTCCAGATATTGCGAATGATATGATTAGAGAAATGGATTTTAATCCTTTTTTATCACCAAATGAAGCAATGATTACGGTTACGGTTTATACGGTACTTTTCATTTTGGGAGCATATCGTTTGATGGAAAAACGAGATTTGTAACTTTATATTTATACAAAAAAATATTAGCCTTTCAAATTAACATTTGAAAGGCTTTTTTAATGCTAGTTAATTAAACGTGTTTGATCTACACTAACCTAATGAATTTTTCTTTTGGAAAGTGAGTTCTAAAACCGAAATTTTAAAATTTAATTCCGCATTATGATAACAAATCAAAATAATAAACCATATTTCATCATAAAACCTACAATTGACTTCAATTATCATCAATAAATGAATTATTATTCTAAAATAGATGCAAAAGTAAATCTAAATTTCTCATTACTTCAAAAATAAAAAACTCATAAAATTCTGATTTACAGTTACTTATACATTTAATATCAAAATAGTTTTTCATTCTGCCTTTGATCTTGAGAAATTATCACAAATCTCAGTATGAATTTTTCTCAAAATAGATTATACTTTGTGTAAATTTTACACTACCTTTGAAATACTGTTTAATGATATTAAAAGTTATACTTTTCTAGATTTGCACTTAAAGTTTTTTTGGTTAAATGGTTTAATTTAAATGGTAGTTCAAATTTTCCTAGCAAATCAAACAAAAATATAACTATCAAGCGACAGTCGGGTTAATTAAAGGCGAGGTATAAACCTCGCCTTTTATTTTTTTTAGAACGACTTCCCAAGTCGCTTATCGCAAAATACTTTTCCACATAATCACAAAAAAAAAGCAGGAATCACTTAGTAAGTGATTCCTGCTTTTTTCAATTTGGAAAATATTATGATGAATTCACGACTCAAAGAATCGTTTTGCTTTTAATCCTCATTTTTCTTTTTCCACTCATTATTTCCCCTTTCTAGATCAGCCATTCTCCAAATTGGATCAATGATAATTTGCTCCACATCTTTCAGCTTACAAGGAACTTCAAATTCATACGTAGGATTCACCCAAGGCCAATCTTCCATTACTTCAAAGTCTCTTCCTTTTTTCATAATCATACTATCTTGGCTTTTTGCTCCACGCATAATTCGAAGAGGAATATGAGCCACCATTTCTTTCCCACCATCATGAATGACTAATACGTCTAAGGCCATTGGCATTTGTCCAATCCTTTCTAAAGTGACCTTCGTCGTTTTTCTTCCTGACTTCTCTACATTCTTAATAGAATAGTCAATAGTTTTGATGGAATTTACCCAATATTCTTTGTACCAATCCAATTCCAATCCACTCTCTTTTTCCATTACGCGAATGAAATCATTTACATTAGGATGCTTAAATTTCCAAGTATCATAGTAAGTTAACATGCCTTTGTCAAAAGCTTCTTTTCCAATGATTCCACTTAATTGATGCAAGAAAACTGCTCCCTTTACATAAGAAGCAACACTATAAGCATAATTTGTATTGAAATGATCTGAATGAGTTGACAAGGGTTCCTCTACTCCACTCACGGCAAGATTCGCATAACCAAAGAAATCACTTTTGTGAATATCTTCGATGGCTCTAGAATCTGTTCCTGGAAGCAATCCTTCTGCTGCTAAAAAATTTATCACCTCTGCCGAAGCATAACTTGTAAATCCTTCGTCCATCCAAGCATACAAACTTTCATTGGTACCCAAAGCCATTTGATACCAACTGTGCATCAGCTCATGTACAGACACTCCAACTAAGCTTCTAAAATTTCGATGACCAGTAATTAACGTTGCTTGAGGGTACTCCATTCCTCCATCTCCTCCTTGGATAAATGAATATTGCTTATATGGATATTGTCCATATTTCTTATTGATAAAATCAAAAGCTCGATCCATAGTTTTTGGCAACATTGGCCAATTCACATTCGTCTTATCACTATCAATATAAAAATAATGAACAGTCAATCCATCAGGTCGAACTGACTTAATATGTTTATAATCTGGATCTGCCGCCCAAACAAAATCATGCACATTTTTTGCCTTGAAATTCCACGTTAATTTTTCTCCTTTTGCAGGTCGAACTGCTTGACCATCAGGTTGGTAACCAGCGCCAATACTTCCCCAGTTTTCCAAAAATCCCGTTGCTGCTACCACAAAGTTTCGATCAATAGAAATATTTACATCAAAGTCTCCCCAAACTCCATGAAACTCCCGAGCAATGTAAGGATTAGCATGCCAACCTTGATAATCATATTCGCTCATTTTAGGATACCATTGTGCCATCGAATAGTCAACTCCCTCTTTGTTATTTCTTCCAGATCGTCGAATTTGGACAGGCACCTGTGATTCAAACTCCATCTCAAAAGTAGCTGTAGAATTAGCCTTGATTGGTTCATCCAACATCACTTCCAATATAGTCCCAACTACCTCATACTTAACTTTTTTACCATTATGTTTGAGTGACTTAATTTTGTGATAACCTATCTCATTTTCTTTTAATCCTCCAATTCGATTTCCTACCCGCGAATCAGCATCCGAAATAGTTCGTGAGCGAACGTCCATCATACTTCCTGGTTGGAAAGCATTAAAATACAAATGATAAAAAACTTGATTCAAATCATCAGGTGAATTATTAGTATAAACTACCGTTTGTTTTCCATTGAATTGATGTTTTTCGACATTAAAATCAATGTCCATTTTGTATTGTATAGCTTGTTGCCATCGGTCAGGCTGAGCAAAAATAAGGTTGCTCAAAAGCAACAATCCAATAATAATACTTAATTTTTTCATCGATGTATTTATATAGTTTTTAAAAATTTCGTGAGACAATGTTTAGATTAAAAATATCTAATCATGTTAATGACAACTGATAATTAAATTTGTTGTCAAAAAAACAAATACAAACTAGTATTTTAGAAAGCGAAAAAACTAGTTTACTATTTTTTCAAGGGCACAAAAATAGCTAATGTCCATTAAAACGCCAAACCATTATGCCGTGTTGAAAAATGTAAGACATAGTAAGTTTGAATTATTTTTCATTAATTATTTTAGCATCTTTACACTTATAAACCAGGTAAATAATATGCTAAAGTCTCCCTAACTCATTGGTCATCAATAAGCTATTTTTGTTCCGAACAGTTCTAACCACTTTTAATTTCTATGATAAATCAAAAATCACTCCTCGCTTATTTTTTTAGTTGCGCCTTTATATTTTCCTTAGTTGTGATTTATCCAAGTTGGAATAACAAAGGTGGTGGTGCAACCTTGAGCTGGGATGTGATGGGTTATTATACCTACTTACCCGCAGGAATTATTTACCAAGATTTAGCTCAATTGAAATTCCGTGACGACATCCAAAAAAAATACCTTTCAACTGGATTGGACATGGCTGCCTACCCTACTGAGAATGGAAATCAAATCATGAAATATCCAATGGGAATGGCGCTTTCGTATACTCCATGGTTTTTGATGGCACATACAACTGCCACCTTTACAAGGTATGAAGCCGATGGTTATTCTTTTCCCTATCAATTCTTTTTGGAGTTTGGTTGCCTTGCTTACGCCTTTATTGGACTATGGTATTTTAGAAAAATATTGATTCGATATTTTGATGATGATGTTTCTGCTATTACGTTGATTTTAATTGCTCTTGGAACAAATTATCTGAACTATACGGCATTCGATATGGCAATGCCACATAATTTTCTTTTTACACTTTATGCATTACTCACTTGGTACACCATCAAGTGGTATGAGCACCCCAATTTCAAAGATAGTATCATAATTGGGGTTTGTATTGGTTGGGCAGCATTGGCTCGACCAACAGAAATCCTTTCGATTTTGATTCCAGTTTTGTGGGGGCTGAGTAATATGAAAAGTGTACGTGAGCGATTTTTTTTATGGAAAAAACATTTTGGAAAACTCTTTTTGACAGGAAGCATCATCGCCGGAATTGGATTGTTACAAATAATTTATTGGAAAATATTTGCAGGCAAATTTTTAGAATATAGTTATCAAGATCAGGGTTTTTCATGGAATTTTATTCATATGAAAAATTGTTTTTTTAGTTACCGAAAAGGATGGTTCATGTATACTCCTTTGATGGCTTTTTCGGTTATTGGTTTTTATTTTTTATGGAAAAAAAATATATCTATTCAGCAGACAAGCAATCCTATTATATTTTCGCAAAAGCCTTTTTGGGCAGTTTTTATCTTTTTTCTCCTCAATACTTATATCATTTTTAGTTGGGATATTTGGTGGTACGGAGGTGGCTTTGGACAGCGAGCAATGATACCTTCTTATGTGCTTTTGGGACTGCCTTTGGCTGCTTTTGTAGAATTCATCAAAAAGCATTTTTGGACAAAAATTGGGTTTGGAATTGTATTGTTATTTTGCTTGGGATTGAATCTTTTTCAGACCTGGCAAGCGCAAACTCCCTACGGAGGTTTTGAAACGGAGAATATGACCAAAGCTTACTATTGGAAGATTTTTGGAAAGACTAAATTCGATCCTGAGTGGAAAATATTACTCGATACCGATGAAGAATATTTAGGTAAAATAAAAAACTCAAAAACGATCTATTCTAATGATTTCGAGGAAGTTACAGATAGTATTTCTTTTAATTCAAAATATACCACTTCTGATTCAACTTCCTTATTCTTGAGTCAAAACGTTCAATTTTCACCTATTTTTTCAGTTCCATTTTCAGCTGATGAAAATACAGATTGGGTTCGTGCAAGTGCCGATTTTTACTGCGAAAGTAAAGAATGGAATTATTGGCAAATGACTCAATTTATTATCAGTTTGGAAGAAAATGATGTGGTCAAAAAACATAAAATGATTCGCGTGCACAGATTGTTAGGAGAAAAAAATTGGCGACGAATTTGGGTCGATATTAAAATTCCAAAAGGGCAAAATTTCAATAATATAAAAGTGAAACTTTGGAATGCAGGTGGCTCGAAAGAAATTTGGATTGATGATTTAAAAGTTGAATCTTTCCTTGGCGGGTCGCTTTAGCTGCCCTTCCAAAAAAGAGCGAAGCGATTTTTTTTAGCTAAAAACAGTTAGATTTTAGCTTTTGTCTAAATCTCTCTTAATTAATTTTGTGCAGACAAATTAATTAAGAGAAGCTTAGACAAACACTTAAGACTATTTCTCCAACATAAATATTTTAAAATTTTAACACCCAATTTTTTTCAAAAATTGGGTGAGCAGCTAAAGCGACCCACCATTATGAAAACATAGTTGGAACTCCCCTACCCCGAAAAGGACAAATGGGAAGCGGGTGAACACCAAATGGAAGTTCAAAAGATAACTTGCCAATCGACGGAATCTATTTTTATAAAATTAAAACTGATGATCAAGTAACATTTAGGGAAACTCATTTTAACTTCTAAATGAGTTTTACTGGTTGTACTTTCGTAGCTCCTGCTACTAAAACAAATTGTCAACGTAGCAGGAGATACGATAGTACGGGAAAATATATTTTCAAAAAAAGTATCAATTTCAAAACTTAGTCGCCTTAAGTACAGTTGATAAAAAGATGATTTTCAGTTTCTTTGAAATTGATACTTTTTTAATTTATTTTTGCACCACATTTAAAAGAACTTAAAAGAAAAATAATAAAAATGGAGAATAATAAATTCAATCCAAAATTCGGAATTATAGTTTTAATGATTGTTGCGGCAGCGGCAACTCGATTTATGCCTCATCCACCTAATTTTACGCCTATTGGAGGAATGGCACTTTTTGCAGCAGCTCACTTCGCTAAAAAATATTGGGCATACTTAATACCATTTATAACATTATGGGTGAGTGATTTGGTGATGAATAATGTAATTTATGCGGAGTACCAAACTGGTTTTACTTGGATTACTTCATTTGCTATTTTTAACTTTTTGGCTTTTGGCTTGATCGTTTTGATGGGATCAAAAGTTTTGAAAAAAATCAATCTCCCAAATGTAATCGGAGCAAGTGTTGCTGGATCATTGATTTTCTTTTTGATTACTAATTTTGGAGCTTGGTTCGCTGATCCATTTAATATGTATGCTGATAATTTTGGAGGTTTAATTACGGCAATTACTGCTGGATTGCCTTTATTTTGGAATACGTTGGCCGGTGATTTAGTTTATGTAGGAGTTTTGTTTGGAGGATTTGAATTGGTTAAAAATGCATATCCAAATTTGGCTTTGAATAGAGCTTAATTCTTTTTAGAAAAATATTAAAAAAGGGCGATTGACTTTCGGGTTGATTGCCCTTTTTTGATGTCTACTTACTGAAGCCAGCCTCCAGTTTTCATACTTTTCTAAAATCAAACTAAACCATAGGCTGGCTGAAAGCCAGTCTATAATAAAACGTAAAAAGGTGAAACAATCTTCCGATTATTTCACCTTTTTAATTTTTTAAATTTCGTTGTGTTTCTTCTAGTGGTTACGAGTGCTTATTTTTCATTCAAACTCAATCTGATTTTTTTCTCCAAATCAGCGACAGTATCTTTAAAGATCATGTCGGTATCCAACAAGTCTTGAACTGCTTTGCAAGAATAAATAACCGTACTGTGATCTCGTCCTCCAAAATTCTCCCCAATCGCTTTCAACGATTTGTTGGTCAAATTTTTTGCTAAGTACATGCTCAATTGTCGAGCAATGACGATAGAACGTTTTCTGGTTTTACCTGCCAATTTTCCTACAGGAACACTAAAGTGATCTGCAACTAAGTTTTGAATAAAATCAACGGTGATTTCTTTTGACATTTGCGATACGAAGTTTTTAATCACTTCCTTCGCCAATTCAACATCAATCTCTCTTCTATTTAAAGAAGACTGAGCGACCAATGAAATCAACACACCTTCCAATTCACGGATGTTATTTTTAATGTTATAACAAATAAACTCCGTTACATTCTGTGGAATATCAACTCCTTCTTTGTTCATTTTGGCTTCCAAAATCGCCATACGAGTTTCCAAATCAGGTGCTTGCAAATCGGCAGAGAGTCCCCACTTAAATCT
>CAYGRM010000328.1:0-7594 GCA_964352225.1 uncultured Saprospiraceae bacterium
GAATTAGACTTTCTTTAAACCAAATTTTTCAATCAAAAAAATTATTTAATTTATGAAAAAAATTATTTTACTTGCTTTTCTTTTAGTTGTAGGATTACAAAGTCAGGCTGTAGTTGACATCAATGCTAATTGGGCTGAAACGGCTGAAGTACAACAATTTTCTCCTCAAATGGGGAGTAGTGATATGGAGTTGGAAGAATTCCTTTCCATGACACCTAAAGCGTATAAGCAAAAAACAGGGAAAAGGCTAGGAGTTAAAAAGTCCCTTCAATTGAAAGCTGCACAAAGAGCCATCAAAAAGAAAATGAAAGAAATGAAGAAAGCAGGAGATGAAGATATCTCAAGTGGACTTTACGTTCTTTTAGCTATTCTTGGTCTCGGTTGGGTCGCAATGGGAGTATTGGATGATTGGTCTGGTAAAAACTGGATAACTAATATCATTCTTACAGTACTTTGCTGGTTACCAGGTTTGATCCATGCTCTGGCTAAGAAAAAAGATTATTACTAGGAGGTAATAATCTAAGTTGTTTGTTTTTTGGTGTTTACACTCTATCTTTTGAATGGTGAATATCAAAAAATAAACAACTTTTTTTTATTAAAAATGAAGCTAAACTCACTATGACAGAGTCTGTTAAAAAAAAGAAAATTCCACAATTTTTAGACGATAATCCTCTCGTTCGTTGGTCGTGGTTTATAGCCCTGTTAATCTTTCCAATTATTCTCTGGATATTGCCCTCCGATTTTTTTGATAATGGAGAAACAATATTGTGTCCTTCTCGATTTTTGTTTGATATCGAATGTTTTGGATGTGGAATTACTCGTGCAGTAATGCATTTACATCATTTTGAGTTTGGTGATGCGGCATATTTTAACTTACTCAGTTTTGCTGTCTACCCTGGATTAATAGCTGTTTGGGGTGATTGGGTTTGGAGAAATGTCAAAGCTTTGGGGCTTGTCAAGTCATTGGTATAAAAAATTATGGCACTCCTTCCACGACACTTTTATCCACCACAGGATCATTCTTTTGCAAAGGGTTCAAATTGAAAATCGTTTGATATTTTTCAAAAGCATTTGGCAACGACTCCTTAAACTTTTCTGGGTTTTCAAAAAAGAAATTAACCCCTACTCCGATCAAATCAATTTTATCCTCAGGCATTCCTATGTATTTTAATACCTGTTCTTTTTCCCAATTACTCCAAATAGATTCATTCAGCGTAGGGTAATCAAAGTTTGGATACGTTAATTGAAAAGCTTTGGCATATTCATGCACGATGATATTGTAATATTTATGAGGTTGGCGAAAAGAAAGTGTCAAATGTTCTGCTGAAAATATTAAGCATTGATCTTCTTCATTAATTTCCGAGGCATGTAAATATTGATGATTTGGAGTTGGGAATGCTTGGAGATAAATGAAAATCCGCTCAAATTTTTTCAAAATAAAATCTTCTCGCCCAAAAGTAAGCATGGCAACATTAGCTGCAATTATGGTTTTCATATCCAATGGTACTTCGCCTTCTTCACCTCCTCGCTGAGCAAAAAAGCCTCTTGCTTCGAGATACATGGCTACTCTTTGTCGAAAACGAGTTTTATTGGCGGCCGAAAGGTTTTGATAAAAAGGGAAATGGTTTAAGAGCAAATTTCCCAAAAAACCAGGTAGCTCCGGTGGATTTCGTTTGAATGACCACCAATCAATCTGCGGGGCAAAAACATAGCTCATCAATAGGCCAACCACAAAAGGAATCATAAATAGCGAAACCCAGCTATATTCTCGATCAAGAATAACTGCGGTTATAAAAAGGATAAGACTTGCAATACCTCCAAAAATGGACATTAATTTTTTACTTAGCATAGCGCAAAAATAATTTTATTTTTTTTAATTTTTAATCTCATAATGCTTGCTAGTTAAAAAGTAAGAACATATATTTGCACTCGCTTTTAACAGCTGGAAGGTGCCTTAGCTCAGTTGGTAGAGCAATGGACTGAAAATCCATGTGTCCCTGGTTCGATTCCTGGAGGCACCACCTTCAAAACAAAAACCCTTTGTGAGTTATTCACGAAGGGTTTTGTTTTTTTATAAGTTTTTTTGAAAATTAATTTCGTGTATCTGTTCCCCACATTAATTTCTCTCGAATGGTATGCATAAAACTCCATCCATGTAACTGAACTAATTTCACATTGAAATCGCATTTTCGCACAGCTAATTGGAATCCAGACGTAATCGTTTCAAAACGAGCATCCAGAGTACAAAGGAAATTTTCAGCCCTACCTTCTACCTCAAATGAAATAATGGAACTATCTGAAATTACAATTGGGCGAACATTTAAATTATGTGGAGCAACAGGTGTGATGACAAAATTTCCAGAATTTGGAAAAATAATTGGTCCACCACAACTTAAAGAATATCCTGTAGAACCAGTTGGAGTGGAAATAATTAATCCATCTGCCCAATACGAATTCAAATATGCTCCATTGATAAAGGTGTGAATCACAATCATCGAAGAAGTATCTCTTTTCAGTAAGGTGCAATCATTCATTGCAAATGGGATATCTCCAAATAATGGAAGATTAGATTCTAAATGCAAAAGTGTTCGTTCACTCAAGCTGTATCTTCCTGTTTTTAATAAGCCAATAGCTTCTTTAATTTTTTCTTTTTCGATACTTGCTAAAAAACCTAATCGTCCCAAATTAATTCCCAAAATCGGCACATCGGCATCTCGAACTTCTGCTACAGCATTGAGAATCGTTCCATCTCCACCAAGTGTAATCACATAGTCAAAGTGACGAGTTTTGAAATCTAAGTATCCTTCAAAAACGCCAACGTCATTTTTGAAATTTATACTTCCGTTTAAACTTTCTAAGTAAACTTTATTGACATAGACATTTATACCTTCCTCAGCTAAAATATCAAAGAAGGATTGTATGATTGGAAAGTCTTGCTCTTTTCCTATTCTTCCGTAAACTACAATTTGCATAAAAATATTTTTTAGGAATTAGGTAGAAGGTTGATACTTGACTCCTATTTCTCAAAATGAAAATTCAAAATGTAAAAAAAATCCATGTTCTCCCAAGTGATTAAAGCTATATTCAAATTGCCAAACCTTATCTTGGAAAACTACAAAATCTAACCCAATTCCTCTGCCCCAAAGAAACTCATTACTAAGTGTACTTCGTTCACCATTAAAAGGTGCATTAGCATATCCAAAATCGTTATTGATAGCAAGATATACTTTTACAGGCATCAAACGAAATTGAGGGACGAGCATATATTTCCCCCAATTTATTTCTTTTTGAAAAATTCGAAATTGGAAATGTGTCTTTGCATACGCATAGTCCATCCCATCAATGACATAAAATTCATAACCTCGCAAAAAGTCAGGTAAGTATCCTAAAGCGGAAACATGTGTATATGGTTGCTCCGCGCGAGTGAAAGTATATCGTCCTTTTAATTTTGCACCAAAGCTTAACTTTTTTCCTAAAGGGAAATAATGAGCATAGGTACTCGTCGCTGCAAATGCATTGACATCATCAAATAAACCAAATCCATCTTTTTGTAAAAGGATGGAGAATAAATTTCCTCCTTGAGGGTAAGCTTTAACATCTCGCTTGTCAAGGGTGTAGGCATATTGTAAAGTAAAATGCCTTTGTCGGCCTCGAGAATCTAAAAAATAATCAGGGTTCAAAACTTGACTAATGGTGTCTCCAATGGAATTATCGCTAAAAATTATTTTTCCAGTATGATAGCTATTCAACCCTTGGCGATAACTTACGCCTGCACCTACTCGAAATCTAGTCAATAATAATGGTTCACCAACTTGTCTTTTAAATAATAACCTACTTTCTTCTGTGATGTAGGCAATTTCTTTTCGGTTGGAATAATGTATTTCGGCAAAGCCTCCGAGGTTTTGACTTTTACCTAGCATAGGGCGATTATAGCTTAGTTCAAATTTTTTAGTGTAACCGAATTGAACAGTAGCTTTTAGCAAATCTCGTCGTCCGGTCAAATTAAGCCAAGTCAATCGGCCGCCATAATTTATTCTTTGTAATGATCTACCTTGCTCTTCCCACCAGATATTAAAATTTCGATCCGCCAGCTCAAAGATATAAAATGGATAGAGGTACCACATTTCCCGTAAAACTATTGTTATAGAAATTTCATTTTTATCGGTATCCCAATTTTTGATATTGATCTTGGCATTAGTAAAAAGTCCAGTATTTAAAATTAACTCTTCGCTTCGTCGCAAATTAGGCATCAAGTCAATTATAGAAATGGTATCGCCAACGGCAAAATTAAGTTCTCGAAGGATAATTTGTTCTTTCGTTTTCTTATTTCCCTCGATCAAGATGTCGGTGATAATGACCTGTTCGTTTTGCGAAAAAAGAAATTGGGAACAGGAAAGGAAAAAAAGGAGGAAGAGTATTCGCATTTTTTATTGCTTGAGATTTTTGGTTGTTCATGATAACCTGTTGTAAAATAATGTAAAAACACAAGAAGCACTTTATTTTTTATTTATTAAGTACAATTGTAGACAAAGGCATCTCCTCATAAAACGTTTGGAATCATATTCAAAAACAGCACGAACAACGACAAATGAATCTCAATATATTTAAAAGAGATTAAGTTGGCAAAATGGATCAAGTATCATATTGCTGACTTGCATGGTTAGATTTTTTTTAACTTTTCTAAAATAAGTACTTGATGGTTACTCTTTCAATATTTACAAAGCAGTTTAGAACTGTAACTACTCTTTTTTGTCTTTTGAAAAACAGCTTATCAGGCAGATACTATTTTCAGCATTCGCTTTATAGCCTTCTCCTGATGATAATGACTAATATGGCAAAAAAGATCACTTTGTTCTAGATCCAAAGACCCATCTTCAAGTGCATAAAGATCATTCAACTCAAAATAACCGATACCTCTTTTTTTGCAACTAACTGCAAGTAATTGATTAATTATCCTAGTAGCCTCTACTCGTTGACTTAGCGAACCCTGAATAGGATATTCTTCTGATTTGTAATTGGGGCCATCCATTGGCGGTATAACTCCCATTATACTAACACTAGGCATCGTGTCTTCTGTTATCTCAATAATTTTTTTAAGATATTGATCAATTAACTTTTCAATAACTTGAGTTAAGCTATTTTCTTCATTAACATATTTATAAATATGACTTCTCACATCAATTTCGCCAAATACAAATAGGACAGAATCTCCATTTTTAACTCCCTGTTTTTCAAGAAATCCTTTAGAAAATTCCTCTCCAAAACTAAACCCATGCATCGTTTTACTGCCTAGGTGATGAGTGAATTGATAGTCGAATTCTACACTCGGATGATACCTTTTAATATCGAATAAAATATGAGACCTACAGCCCAATTCCTTATTTGGCGTAAGCGTTAGAAGTGAATGACTATCTCCTATCAAATGAAGTGTCTTCCCCTTAATTTCATTGATAGCAATTAAATTGATATCTTCAGTAAAACGAGATACCATTGGAAGTACAGGTTGTAATTCTGTTAGTTCTTCGCCCAATAGGATTTGATTTGTTAAGTTCGATTTGATATCTGTTATTAGCGATACGTTTAAGGTGAAAAACAAACCCTGCATTCGAACTGTTTCTGCTAAATTATGATGACTAAATTCTTTATTTAAAATTGCTTTTTGAAATATTCCTTGATAAACTAGATCAAATGAAATTTGCTGATAGAGTAACATTGCTTCACAAAAAATAATTGCTTCATTCGTAATTAAACCTTTTTCATGAAGTCCATTAATTATAGAAACAGAATCATAAAAAGAAACCTCTTCATCTATAGCATGATACTCTACTCTGCAGACTCCCTTATCCATTTTCTCTATTTCTTCTTCAAGGCTTGGGTGTGCAACAATAATTGTGGGCGTTTTAAATCCTTCTAACTTCAAGCCCCATTCAAAAGCTGTGCGATCAAACAGAAAAGTTATAAGTGTTGGTTGTTTGATAAACCAGATTCTTTTTAAAGACTCCTTTAAAGGTGTCGATGGTAATTCACTTTCAGTCAACGCTTTTTTTTCTATAGGAATATCTCTTTTGATTTGAGCAATAGTAAGATTGTCTTTTTGGATAGTAAGCGTTGGGTATTTATCTAGATTAGAGAGACTATATCCAAATTCGTTAATCTTATTTTCATACTTGTTAATCAGTTTTTCTCTATAAGAATTTCTTGTTCCTTCCCAATGATTAGGAGTTAACCATGTTTTAAAATATTTCTCGTTTTTATCTTGAAAGGAGTTATCGTAGTTTATTTTTATTGATAAAAAGCCCTCTATTTCTGTAAGTATTCTTTCAGGATTTTTGGCAAAATATTCATAACTAAAAAATAATTCATTTTGGATGTAAGGTTTATCTTGTTGATAAATTTCATAAGCTTTAATCCAATGGTCAATTAATTCTTCTCCTGATGTTTGTGTCCATTTATTGGTAGCTAATGAAACGGGAACAGGATGTCTGATGATATTTATGAAATAGGCTTCAGGAAATAGGGCTTGTAGAAATCTCATTCGAATGATATTGGGTGGAGATTTTTCAGACCAAACAGCTTTATTAACATCCCAATATGAACCCCATTCTTTTAATAAACGTTCTCTATTCTGAGGCGTTACTAATGGAGAGTTTTCATCTAGTGCCCCCTCTCCATGGAAAGCGAATCTACCTGCTGCCCCCATTTCATCAGAATTTTTACAAACTGTTTGAATATTTACTCCTTCATCGTGAATAATTCCTGAAACATCTTGTGAATGGCCAATTATATTATTTAAAGCCGTAGTCCCACTTCTATGTAATCCACCTATAAATACAATCTTTCTTTTCATATTTATTCACCGAATCTACTAAAGTTCTAAGACAAAATTATCCTAATTAAAGACATAATATATAGGGATACAATTTGTATCTCTTGTTTCATGATTACTTAACAATGAATCGTTTAGTCTGACTTTTTCCTTTAGCAAATTTAACATTAACGACATACATTCCTGATTCAGCATTTGGTAAACCCATATGGAAAGTATTATTTCCTTTATCAATAGTTACTTTTTTGCTAGCCACCAATTGTCCATTAAAGTGGTGGATAAATATCTCCGCCTTATTTCGACTTCCTGCAGAGATTACTATATTGACAAAATTATCAGTTACAATATTTGGAGCAATATCTTTCAGCGTTGTTTTGTTTTCCTCATTAATCATAATGGCAATCGTTTTGGAAAAATCACTAGCACCATCATAATCAATTTGCTTTAACCGATAGTAATACCATTGGTTAGATTCCACATTTATTTCTTCAAATTCGTAATTAACCGCTTGGTTAGAATTTCCTTTACCAGGTACCCAACCAATTTTATTATAGGTAAAAGTGTTAGTACTTCTCTGCACCTCAAACCCTTTATTATTTGTTTCGCTTTCCGTTCTCCAGAATAGTTTGATTACCCCATTTTCTTCTCTTACACCAAATTCAGATAATTCAACTGGAAGTATAGTTTGAGATGTCGAAGGAGTTGGAGTTGGCGTCAAAGAGGAACTAGGACTTTGAGAAACGGAAACCGAAGGAGTTGGTGTCAAAG
>CAYGRM010000329.1:0-7575 GCA_964352225.1 uncultured Saprospiraceae bacterium
GAAGGATTCAATGAAGCTTCATCTGCGTCGATATAAAATAAATTGGGAACCGTACCTTTTTCAGGTTTTCGCACTTTGACTTGTTGGCGAGAAAGCAGTTGTGTGATCTCAGAATTTGGATCATGCATATCTCCAGAGATAATTGCATGTTCTGGACAAACATTAACACAAGCTGGTTCGAGACCAACATCTACTCGGTGTGCACAATAATTACATTTGGCTGCGGTATGCGTTTCGGGGTCAATGTAAAGTGCATCATAAGGACAAGCTTGCATGCATGATTTACAACCAATGCATCTGTCTTTATTAAAGTCTACGATACCATCGTCTCGAAAATACAATGCTTCGGTTGGGCAAATTTCCACGCATGGAGCATCGGTGCAATGGTTACAGCGCATGACTGAAAACAATCGGCGAGTATTTGGAAACTCACCTTTTTCAACCTGCTTAACCCAAGTCCGATTGACTCCTACAGGAACTTGATGTTCCGATTTGCAGGCGGTGGTACAGGCATGACAACCGATACATTTTCGATTATCGATTACAAATCCATATTTCATATTATTCGATTTTTCATTTTTCTAATAGTTTAATTTCTTTGTATTTATGAATGCACTAATATATGAATGAAGTTTCATACTTTCAAAACATAGGGATTGTTTTTTGTCTGATTCAAAGAATAAATAACTGAGGTCAGCTAATTTTTTAAAATAAAAAAGAAAAGGCTTCTTACTTTTCAGTAGGAAGCCTTTTTAATCATATTTATTTTATTACCATAAATTATTTTAAAGTAGATGGACAAACAAAATCCGAAGTTGGAATTTTGGAAGCTGCAATGTCATCAAATTTTCCTTGGACATTTACTAATTTGCTAAAACCTCTTGCTTTTAAAATAGAAGCTGCGATGGTCGATCGGTATCCACTTCGACAATGCATATAATACTTCTTCTTTTTATCCACTTCACTCATATTTTCGTTGATCGTATCCAATGCAAAGTTTTGAGCATGCTCAACTTGTTCGCCAATAAATTCACTTGGCTTTCTAACATCTAAAACATTAATCTTTTTAGAATATTTTTTAGCAAACGTATCCACATCAATAGTTTCGATAGTATCTACTTCTTGCCCTGCTTCTTCCCAGGCTTCAAATCCTCCTTTCAGATATCCAATCGCATTATCGTAACCAACTCTTGCTAATCGTTTCACCGTTTCTTTATTTTTTCCTCGTGGTGCAACAATTAAAATTGGTTGCTTCAAATCAGGAATTAATGCTCCCACCCAAGGTGCAAAACTTCCTTTCAAACCAATAAAAATTGAGTTAGGAATAAAACCTTTGACAAATTCTTCTTTGGTACGAACATCCAAAATCAAGGCACCCGTTTCATTGGCAGCAGCTTCAAAGGCACGAGGTGAAAGTGATTTCGCTCCACGCTTCATTACTGTATCGATACTTTCGTAACCTGCTTTATTGAGTGCTACATTTTTGGAAAAATAAATTGGCGGTGCAGCTAAACCATCCGTTAATTCTTTAATGAATTCTTCCTTCGTCATATCAGCTCGGAGTGCATAATTGGTTTTCTTTTGGTTGCCCAATGTATCCCAAGTTTCAGAACTCATATTTTTTCCACAAGCCGAGCCTGCACCATGTGCTGGGTATACCAAAACATTATTAGCCAAAGGCATAATCTTATTTCGTAAGCTGTCGAATAACCATCCTGCTAATTCTTCCTTCGTCAACTTTCCGTTCTTCTGAGCCAAATCAGGACGTCCAACATCACCTATAAATAAGGTGTCTCCTGTAAAGATGGCATAGTCTTTTTTCTTCTCATCCTTCAATAGGAAAGTAGTACTTTCTGGCGTGTGGCCAGGCGTATGTAAAACGGTGAAGGAAACTTTTCCTAATTTAAAGACCTCTCCGTCTTTAGCAACATGGACTTTATATTTAGTTTCGGCAGTTGGTCCATAAATAATTTTAGCGCCAGTTTTTTTAGCTAAATCAACATGTCCTGAAACAAAGTCTGCATGAAAATGAGTTTCAAAAATGTATTTGATTTTTACTCCATTAGCTTTGGCTTTAGCGATGTAAGGTTCTGTTTCTCGAAGAGGATCGATGATCGCAGCTTCTCCATTGCTCTCAATATAGTATGCACCTTGTGCAAGACATCCAGTATATATTTGTTCTACTTTCATTTTGAAAAATTTATTTTTTTTAATTCTTTAATTTAATTCCACCACAAAGATATACTTGGTTTTAAACTTACTTCGTGATGAGAATCACACTAGACATTTATTTTTTAAAATTCTTTCTCCCTTAATTTTCTCCATCTTTAATTCGCATCAGCTAATATATGAATAAAGTATCATACTTTGCAAACACAATAAAAACATATTTAATTTTGCTTAAAAAAATCAGGTTAGCACTTCAAGGTTCCTTCCGCGGGATTGGGATACATATTACTTTCATCTTCCTGTTCTCTTGGTTGAAGACATTGAAAATCTTTTTCTACTAGAATAAATAGAGTTTCATTTTCATTGAGATACATGTGATGTTGAAATCCAACTTGATTAGTCGTAGTCCATTTTTCCGCTATTAATTTCGGAACATTAACCACCATTATATTAGAATTGTACGTAGCATTTATTTCAGTAACATCTGAGACTTGTAGCAAATAATGCATTTTGGAAAAATTAGCATCTCCAAATTTCACCACCTCTTCCACCACTCCGTTTTCTTGAAATTCCAGAACTTCTTTTTGTGTTAGTCGAAGACGAATGGAGTTTCCTTTGATTCTTAATTTCATTTCTATGAGTTAAAATAAAAGATTTAAAAATAAGGTATGAGAAAATCATTTATCCTTAAGCTTAAATCTTTGATAGATTTTTATTCATCCTTATTGGTCTGCAAGGCATATTCGTGATACTGATGATCGGTTTTTTTATCAAAAAAATCAACGGCATGTTGAATGCGAAAAAAGAAATTTTCCTCTCCTATTTTCTCTACGATTCCTGCACGATATAAAATATCCCTGATAGGTCCTTTAACCCCCACAAACTGAAACTGAATATTTCGATCATGACAAAACTCTATCACTTCTTCAATTGCGTGTACTCCACTACTATCCATTCCGTTCATACTATCAGCATCCAAAATAAATAATTTTAATCCTTTTCCCTTTTCTAAAATTTCTGATTCTATTTTTTCTTTAAAGAAACTAACATTAGCAAAGTATAAACGAGCATCAAATCTAAAAATTAAAATGTCCTTTCGAACTTCTAAATGATCAAATCGATCTACATTTTTATAATGTGGTTTTCCAGGGATTTTTCCTAAAACTGCGGTATGTGGTTGAGTCGTTCTAAAAATAATTAAGCCTAAAGAAAGCACCACCCCAATTAAAATTCCTTCTTCGATACCCAAAGAAAGTGTCCCTAAAAATGTGGCCAACATCATTAAAAAATCTCCTCGATCAGTATTCCATAAATGCTTGGCTTCTTTGAAATCAATCAATCCAAAAACAGCTACCATAATTACGGAAGCTAATATCGCCTTCGGCAAATAGTAAAAAAGAGGGGTCAAAAATAAAAGCGTCAAGGCAATCAATACTGCACTAAATATAGAAGCCATTCCTGATTTTGCACCAGTTTGATCATTGACTGCAGTTCTTGAAAATCCTCCGGTAGTTGGGAATGCTTGGAAAAATGAACCCCCAATATTTGCTATTCCTAGAGCAATTAATTCTTGATTTGGAATAACTTGATAATTTTTATGCTTGGCTTGAATGGCTTTTGCAACCGCAATACTTTCCATAAATCCTATAAATGAAATAGTGAACGCAATTGGTAACAATGCTTTTACATCTTCAATATTGAAGTTAGGAATACCAAAAGCAGGTAATCCTTTCGGAACCTCTCCAACGATTTTAACCCCTTCTTCATGCCATCCTAATCCCCAAACTGCCAAAATTCCAAATACCACCGCAAGTAGTGGCCCAGGAATAGGTAGTTTAACTTTTTTCACTAAAAGAATCAAACCGATGGCTACAATACCGATGGTAAAAGTTTGATAATTAATTGCATCTAGATTAGAAAATGCATTTCCAAGAACTTCATGGATATAATTACTACGAGGAATATTAATACCCAACAAATGCTTGAGTTGACTAAATCCTATAATCAAAGCTGCTGCTGAAGTAAATCCTGCAATGACTGGGTGTGATAAAAAATTGACTAAAAATCCTAATCGGAAAAGTCCCATCAATAATTGAATCACTCCAACCATTAATGCCAATGATATCGCCAAACCAATAAATTCATTAATGTCACTCGCCAATTCTCCTACTCCTGCCGCAATCAAAAGTGCCACCATCGCGACCGGCCCTACTGCTAATTGTCTAGAGGTTCCAAAAATAGCATATAAAATCAAAGGAATAATCGAAGCATACAATCCATAAATTGGAGGCATCCCTGCCAACATCGCATAAGCCATACCTTGGGGAATGAGCATCACTCCGACAGTCAAACCTGCGACTAAATCTCCTTTAAAAAATTCTGAATTATATTTGGGTAACCATTCTAAGATGGGAAAGTACTGCTTGAAATTCATCTCCTCTTGTTTTTTATGACTTTTAACTTTTTAAAATAAATTCGAATGCAAGTTCCGAATTTTAGAAATCAAAGTCCGTAACATTTATCACAAAAGGTTAATTTTATTTCGTTCCAAAGTAACTACTCCGTTTCTTTCTAATTGTTTGAGTAATCTTGAAATTGCTTCTCGAGAAGCGTTCAAGTCGGAGGCAATTTCCTGATGAGTAGAATGCAAAACTCTAGAATTATTTGCTGCTGATTTCTCATGCAAATATTTTAAAAGTCGCTCATCCATTTTTTTGAAGGCAATTGTATCGATAGTTTTGATCATTTCTTGCATTCGCGAATCGTACGAACGCATTACAAAATTTTTCCAACTTGGATACTTTGACATCCACTCATCAACATATTTTACTGGAATGGCAATGACGGTGGAATCATCTTCGGCAGTAGTTCTGATATCGCTAAGTTTATCCATCATACAACATGAGAATGACATAGAACAAGTTTCCCCTGCGTACAAATAATACAGTAACAACTCTCTTCCATCTTCATCATCTTCTCTAACTACTTTAATTGATCCTTTGACTAGCAGAGGAACCAACTTCACGTAACTTCCAAAGTTCATAATCACTTCTCCTGCTCGAAAATGTTTAAGCGTTCCTACTTGAGCAATTTCTTTTTGTAGGGCTAATTCCGCAAGTCCCGGGAAATTTTGGTGAACGAGTTCAAATATTTCTTGGTTAAATTTTTCCATTATTGCTGTTTATCAATTTTAGCTTCGATTCGGTCGAGGCGTTTTTCTAATTGCATTAATTTTTCCAAAATCAAAATGTGCGTTTTTTTTGCATCGATTCCGACTGGACTAGCATCGCTATGAATTTCTTTTGCAATTAAATCATAAAGTTCTTTTTCTACTTTTAAATTCATCATTCAGGAGGCTTTATCTTATATTAAAATATGTATCTTATTTCATGTATTATAACCAAAGAAAAGCACTTTGGTTGCAAAGTGCTTTTCTACAATATCTTTTTTACATATTACATTGACAATTTTCCAAACATTCAATAATCATCGAAACGTCTTTTTCTTTCAAGGAATACATCACACTTCTGCCCTCTCGCTTCGCAGTTAAAATTCCTTTTAGCCTCATATTCTGAAGATTATGTGAAGTGAGCGATTGCTCTGATCCCAGCATCGCACAAATCTCCGAAACTGACAATCTTGGATGTTGCTCCAACAAGTGAATAATCGCTAATCTCATTGGATGAGCAACTGTCTTTAAAATAAAAGCAATTCGCTCTAATTTTTCTACCAGTTCATCGTTTAGTACGTTTTTACTTTCCATAATGTAAAAATATGAACATATATTCATAAATCCAAAAGTGGTCAACTTGAAGAATCGAAGTATTAAATCTTGTGGAGCCAACTTTGAGAACTCCGCGAGTTGGGAAAAGAGGAGAAGCAAGAGTTCTTACAATCAATAGCTTTAACAACTTTAGCTCTTTCACCTGCACTCTCACGAAGTTATCAAAGCTACACCACGGAATTTGTCGAAGAACCAATCTTTTTAATCACTTTTTTTCAACAATTTAATAACCGTTTCTCTCCAGCTTTTCCACAACTCATCCTAATTTGAATTACCATCGAAGAAAAAACAGTCAATAATATTATAACGATCAACGCTTCTTGCATTCCAAAAAGATCCGCTACTATTCCAGTCAACAATGCACCAATCGCATAGCCCAAATCTCTCCACATTCTAAAAACACCTATGCTTTCAGCTCGTTGAGAAGGATGAGTAGAATCTGCAATTGCACTAATAAAATTAGGATAAACCATAGCCGTCCCCCAACCTAACAATACTGAAGCTAAAATAGTGAAAGTAAAACTTTGGAAAAATAATATCCCAACCAAAGCAATTGCTTGCAAAAGCATACCCCAAAATAGTAAGTCTTTTTTACAAAAATGATCACCCATTTTTCCGGTAACCAATTGACCAATCCCCCAGACAGCTGGATAAACTCCAACCACTATTCCTATTTGATCCAACCCAAAATTTTTGGAAATTAAAAATAAAGGCAGCAATCCCCAAACCATTCCATCATTCAAATTATTGATCAATCCTGCCTGGGAAATACTTCCTAGGTTGGGGTGCAAAATAGAAGTTTGCCAAAATAAATTTTTCAAAATTTTTAATTTACTTTCTTTCTGCTCACTTGCCAAATGAGTTTGAGTATCCTTGATCAAGAATATACTTCCTAAAAATCCTGCAACCGCAAGTCCTATTCCGATGTAAAAAGGAAAAGGTCGTAATCCATAATTATCAGCCAACCAACTTGTAAAAAAGGCAACTACCCCAACAGAAAGATAACCGGCAAATTCATTGATTCCCATCGCCAGACCTCGATCTTTTTGGCCGACTAAATCAATTTTCATAATTACTGTACTCGACCAAGCTAGTCCTTGATTTATTCCTAACAATACATTTGCAAATATAATCCAATTCCAACTTGGCGCATACATTAAAATAAATGGAACTGGCAAACCGAATATCCAACCTAATATGAGTAAACGTTTACGACCAATTTTATTAGCCATTTTTCCCATGAAAAAATTAGCGGCAGCTTTCGTAATTCCAAATACTACTATGAAAGAAAGGATAGCCGTTTTAGCAACCATGCCAAATTCGACCTCTGCAATCGAGGGTAAAATACTTCTCTCTAATCCTACCATGCCTCCGACAAAAGCATTGATGATCACGAGTAAAGAAAATTGTTGCCAGTTATTTTTTAATCCAAGTTCTACTTTTCCCAATAGTTAGTTATTTAATTTACCAAAAGTACTATAAAGATGAAAATAGATTGGTGATCCAAATCACGACTTTTTTATTGAATGAATGATCTATCCTACTTTCTTTAAAAAATTATTCCAATATTAAACTTTTACCTTTCACATTTGTATCTACAATAGTCGTAATAACAATAAAAT
>CAYGRM010000330.1:0-7516 GCA_964352225.1 uncultured Saprospiraceae bacterium
AATGAGTTCTAAATAGATTCAGAATTTTCGCTGCTTCTTTTGCCCTTATTTTTCACTTTGAAATCAATCATTTATCCAGATAAACTCATGCTTTCAAAACAAAAACTAAGAACAAAATAAGCGACCGAAAAATCTGAATCTATTTAAATCTCATTCCTTATTAATTTTATCCATGTTGCCCTTAAAAGAAACCTAATTTATTTTTGTCATAAGAGATCAACATGTTTTTAGTTTGGCGATAATAGTTCATCATCATTAAATGATTTTCTCTACCAAATCCAGATTTTTTATATCCTCCAAATGGAGCATGAGCTGGATATGCGTGGTAGCAATTTACCCAAACACGACCTGCTTTGATGGCTCTTGGGATTTGATAAAGTTGATGTGCATCTCTAGTCCAAACACCCGCTCCCAAACCATAAAGCGTATCATTGGCAATTTCTAACGCTTCTGCTTCATCTTTAAATTTAGTCACCGCTACCACCGGTCCAAAAATTTCTTCTTGGAAAACTCTCATTTTATTATGACCTTCCAATATCGTTGGTTGAACATAAAATCCATTAGACAAATTTCCTTCTAATTTGCAAGCCTCTCCTCCAATCAAAACTTTAGCTCCCTCTTCTTTTCCAATATTAATATAAGAAAGAATTTTTTCATATTGATCGTTGGAAGCTTGAGCACCTACCATGGTACTACTATCATAAGGATTGTCTTGAATAATCGCTTTTGTTCGTGCAATTACTCTCTCCATAAATTTATCATAAATATCCTCTTGAACTAATAATCGCGATGGACAAGTACAAACCTCTCCCTGATTAAATGCGAATAAAACTGCTCCCTCAATTGCTTTATCCAAAAATGCATCATCTTCGTCCATTACTGAATTAAAGAAAATATTTGGAGACTTTCCACCTAATTCCATCGTAACAGGATTTAGATTTTTAGACGCATATTGCATAATTAATTGTCCTGTCGTAGTCTCTCCGGTGAAAGCAACTTTGTTAACTTTAGAATGAGAAGCCAATGGCTTCCCTGCCTCTGGTCCAAAACCATGAATTACATTAACTACTCCTGGAGGAAAAACTTCCGCAATTTTTTCCATCAATAATGTAGCAGTAGATGGGGTTTGTTCTGCTGGTTTTAAAACTACACAATTCCCTGCAGCCAAGGCTGGCGGTAATTTCCAAGACAACATTAGGAGAGGAAAATTCCATGGAATAATTTGAGCAACAACTCCTAAAGGTTCTTTGATATTCATAGAAAGCGTATGCTCATCTAATTCAGTTGCAGAACCTTCCTCCGCTCGAATCACCGCTGCAAAATATCGCCAATGATCTACCGACAATGGGATATCTGCATTAATGGTTTCTCGAACTGGTTTTCCATTATCACAAGTTTCCATTAT
This sequence comes from uncultured Saprospiraceae bacterium, assembly GCA_964352225.1. Classification (GTDB taxonomy): domain Bacteria; phylum Bacteroidota; class Bacteroidia; order Chitinophagales; family Saprospiraceae; genus CAJQQY01. Next base: position 1,406 of record CAYGRM010000330.1, read on the forward strand.
TGCAAACTCCTCCAAGTTAGCTTCAATAATATCAGCTACTTTATTAAGTAGTGTTGCTCGCTCAGTTGCAGAAGTATTGCCCCAAGCATCTTTAGCAGCATTGGCCGCAGCGACTGCATTATCAACGTCTTCTTTTTGAGAGCGAGGATATTTTGCAATGTGCGAATTATCAATCGGAGAGGTATTGTCAAAATATTCTCCTCCAACAGGGTCTACGAATTTCCCATTAATGAAATTCCCATATTTCTCTTTAAATTCTGGTTTAGCGTAACTCATTTTTATTTCTATAGTTTTGTTAATTAAAAAAATAAAACATATTATTTTGCCTTTTTTTGACTATGGCAATTTATAACATGTTTCTTACCTCATAAAGGTATTATAAATACTAGCCCACTCTATTGAACTTTACTGTTTATAAATAACACAATCCTACTATTAATTGATAACCATAGTATAATTGAGCTGTACTTTTCTATCACAGTTTTTAATTTTTTATAGCTTTAGTTTGCTTTTATAATATTTTTAGTAATTTAGAATATGACAAAATTTCTAGACAAACATCATCAATTTAGACAACTCACTACCCTAGTTGAAAATAAGACAACTTATAACTCAGACTATGCAGAATTAAATATTTATGAGACACATACCTTTGCGGAAAAAGTAGCACTATCGTTTAATTTTCCGATCATCGCAAGTATGTTGACAGGACAAAAAGTAATGCACTTAAAAGGAATGCCTGCTTTTAATTTTTATCCAGGTGAGTCCGTTGTGATGCCAGCTAATCAAGAAATGATCATTGATTTCCCAATCGCAACCATGGAAAATCCTACTCAATGTCTCGCACTCGGAATAGATCATGAAAAAATAAATGAAGTGGCGAATCATTTTAATGAAAGAATAAAAATTCAAAATGAGGAAGATGATTTTTCACTAGATGAAATTCCTTCTCACTTAACCAATAATGTGGAAGTGAATTATTTGGTAGAACGGTTAATTCATACCTTTACTCAAAACAATAAATCCAAAGATATTTTACTAGACTTGATGATTCAAGAATTGATTGTTCGACTCTTACAAACAAAAGCAAAGTATAGTATTCTAAATGATAAAGACGGATTATTCAGCGATACTAGAATCGGAATGGTGATAAAATATATCAAAAATCATTTGACGGAAAAAAATATGACTGTGGAGATGTTGGCGAAAAAAGCACACATGAGTTCTTCTCATTTCCATAAAAAATTTAAAAATACCTTGGGTGTTTCTCCTATCGATTATATCAATTCAGAGAAAATAAAGTTTGCCAAAAAACTAATTAAAGACAACAAGAATCTCTTCATTTCAGAGGTAGCTTATAAGGCAGGATTTAATAATGTAAGTTATTTTAATCGGCAATTTAAAAAACTAGAAATGATCACACCACATCAATTTAAGACTTCCATTATTTCAAAATAAAAAAAAGCGGAACATCATTCGATGTTCCGCTTTTTTTGCTTTTAGCAAAATCCTAAGTCTTCATTGTCTGTATATAATTCTCGACTTTTAGATTTTTTAGGTGCTGATTGTTTCTGATTTTGGGAATCCTTTTCTTTCCCTTTTACCGTAAAGCGTACTTTTACGCCTTGTCGGATTTTTTTCATGATATTCATGGAGTGTAAAAATTGAATGGTGAATAATCTTAATAAGTTTCTAAAACGAAAATAAGGTTTTTTTATTTCGCTTTCAACATTCTTTTTAAAAATTTATTCCAAAAAATAATATATTAAACTGATTTTATCAAAATTTAATTTTGTAATCTTTTCCCACTAAAAAAACTCATTTCGATTAATAAAACCTCCCTGCCTCCTTGGTAGAATTGATCACTTTTTTAGCCCCTCCAAAAACGAAATAGGAAATCCCAACTGAAATATTGGTCACTCGATGTTTTGCGCTGTCCACAAAGTCCATGGCATCTTCAGCTGCCATGATTTCTTTTAAGCCCATATTATATCGAGCATCCAAAGTATATTTCCAACGACTCGTTCGAAAAGAAATACCTCCTCCGAAGTTCACTCCAACATCTATTCGCTCTAAAGATTCAACATCAAAATTATATTCAGTCGTAGTGGTTTCTCCATTCATAGCATTATAAAATTCTTCCTCCGCATTGATTAAAAAACTTACATTCGGCCCAGCATTGGCAAAAACTCGAAACTTACTTCCTAAAGCAAATCCCGCCTCAATCATCACAGGCATATCTAAATAAGTGGTATTCAACGTAGATGAACTATCTGAGCTATCCCAAGATGCGGTGAATCCTTTTTGGGAAAAAGTAACTTCTGGCTGCAATGCCATGATTGAACCTAATTGGATATTAGCGAAAATTCCAGCATTAACACCATTCAGTTTGGCCGCTTTGATTAAGTCGCCATTCGTGGCTCTTAAGTCTGCTGCCTCAGACATATTAAGTCCGGCTCGAAATCCTAATTCTAGTTGTGCTGATAAAAATGTCGGAAAGACAAAAAGGCAAAGAATAATTAATTTTCTCATTGTAAGATTTTTGGATTGAAGGAGGGTATACTATTTTAAGGAAAAAATGTGCCATATTTTAAATAATTAAAATTTGAGTTAAGTTTGTCAAAAAAATATCTTTCTTAGACAAAATATCTGCCCATGTCAAATATGAAAAAATTATTACGTTCTATTCCTCAAATCGGAAAAGTTGATTTTATCAGCATCAGACCTGAGCGAAAAACGCTTCCGATCATCTTAGAAAAAGTTAATATCTCGATTGAAAATGGTTTGGAAGGTGATCATTACAGCGGAAGCAGTCGAAAACGGCAAGTAACTTTAATTCAAGCGGAGCATCTAAAAGTGGTAGCTTCTTTGTTAGGAAAAGATAAAATTGATCCACTTTTGACGAGAAGAAATATGGTTGTCTCGGGTGTCAACTTGTTAGCTTTTAAAAATATGCAATTTCAAATTGGTACCGAAGTTATTTTGGAAATGACTGGAGACTGCCATCCGTGCTCACAGATGGAAACTAATTTTGGGGAAGGTGGTTATAATGCCATGCGTGGTCATGGTGGAATTACGGCTAAAGTTATTCAAGGTGGTGAAATCAAAATTGGTGATAACGTTAAATTAGTATAAGTTCTTCCAGAACGATATCCGTGGCACGGTTCAAACCGTATCACGGTTCAAAAAAAAAATCGTGAAAAAAATATTCATTTCAAGAGAGCTACATTCAGATAGCATTTTCAAAATAAAATTGGAACATGAAGGTTTCGACATTTGGGACAAATCACTTTTGGAATTTGAATTAATTCCATTTGAGCAAATCCCTAAGACAGATTGGATCTTTTTTTACAGTCAAAAAGGCGTTCAATTCTTTTTTAAACATATTAACAAAAACAATATCCCTCTTTCTGAAAAAATCCATTTTGCAGGTTTTGGAGAAAAAACGGCAAAGGCAATTGAGCAGTTTACGAAGTGTCATTTTGTAGGAACTGGAAATGCTAACACAACAGCTCCTGATTTTATTAAAATCACAAAAGGTAAAAAAGTTCTTTTCCCTCGGGCAGAAAACTCACAGAGAAGCGTCCAACAACTCATTGATAATCAATTAATTATAGAGGATTTAATTATCTATAAAAATTCTCCAAAGGAAAATTTTGATATTCCTCGCATGGATTATTTATTTTTTACGAGTCCGCTAAATGCACAAGTTTTTTTCCAAAAATATAAATTAGAAAAAAGCCAGAAAGTATTTGCGATTGGAAAAACGACTGCCAAAGCTTTAGAAGATTCAGGTATCAAAAATGTAATTTTCCCTCAAAAACCTTCGGAAGAAGAACTTGTAAAATTGTTGTTAGAAAACCAATGAGTTTTCAGTTTGTTAGGTTTAAGTGTATTTTAGAGGCACTTACTCGAAATGCAGTTTGAAACCGCGTTACGACTTTTTTAAAAAGCAAAATATGATTTTTCAAAATAGCCAAATCAACGTTGCAGAACTTCCTTCGATTGATAAAATTGAATTTCAACGACTCGATCCTGCACACGTCCGAGTAAAATATATTGCTAGTACCATTTTCTTTTTAGTGATGTTAGCTGCAATATTTTATTTGCGAACTCAGCCTTTGATTGTCGATCATCCACGTTTGGGAAATGGTCTTTTGATCTTTTGGGTTTCGTGGGCAGTACTCTCTTTTACCTTGACCAAAATGGGTTATGACATAGAAGGATATGCTTTGCGAGAAAAAGATATTGTGCATATTAAAGGTGTCATCAATCGACGGCAAACTGCTATTCCATTCAATCGAGTACAACATTGCGAGATCAAAGCTGGGCCCATTCAACGATATTTTAAATTAAAAACTTTGGAAGTTTACACCGCAGGAGGACAAAGCAGCGACTTGAGTATCGACGGACTGAAAGGTGATCATGCGCAAGTACTCAAAGATTTTATTATAAAAACTACAGGAAAAACGCAGCATGACGAAGAGGAATGATTTAGATTTTTTAGCAGAACCTCAGCGGCAATCCTCTGTGGCTATTTTCTTGATTTTACTCAAATCATTTCGGATAATTTTAGGTCAAGCTTGGCCTATTTTTATTGCCTTGATTTTTAATCCAACCAAATCAAAGGATACTTATTTTGGTTTAGTCATCATTGTAATATCCGCAGCTTCCGCGATTCGTTCGATCATCTCTTACTTCAAATTTTATTATTATGTCAAAAATGATGAGTTGATCATTGAGAAAGGAATTTTTCAAAAAACTAAACTCAACGTTCCTTTTGATCGAATTCAAACGATCAATTTTAAGGAAAACATTTTTCACCAATTATTCAATGTGGTGAGCTTGGAGATTGATACCGCCGGTTCGAAGGGAAATGAATTTTCAATTACTGCTTTGAAAAAAGATAAAGCAATTGCCATTCGAGAATTTTTACTAGCACAAAAAAAATCGAGTACTCCTACCCTAGCCACAGATGAATTAATTGAAGCTGAAATCGAAATTCCAGAAGAGGAATTATTGCATCTTTCGCCAATGGATTTAGTCAAAATTGGAGTGAGCCAAAATCACTTGCGTACCGCTGCTATCGTTTTTGCATTCATGTTTACTTCCATGGATTATATCGAAAGTATCACCGGTTGGAAATTAGAAAATGGAATTAACAATCTACTTGGCTCGAGTTCCAATACACTTTTGATGGGCTTAATTACAATTGTTCCAACCTTTATTATTATTGCATTTTTGATTTCATTGGTTCGAACGGTAATACGATATTATGAACTTCGGTTTATCAAAACATCGATGGGTTTTAAAGTAATATCCGGTCTGTTCACTCGAAATGAACAGTCTGCTTCGATGCAAAAAATTCAGTTGATTCGCTGGACAACCAATCCTATAAAAAAAGCTTTCTCACTCTTTGACATTAGTCTGCGACAAGCTGCAAGCACAGCCATTGCGAGGAAACAATCCATCTATGTGCCTGGCTGTTTTGAAGAGCAATTAACTGCGGTTCGGGCTGCATACTTTCCTGAAGAGGCACAGCTTTTATTTGAAGAGCATGTGATTCATCCTTTGGTAATTTATCGTAGAGTCTTATATTTTGGATTATTACCTGCAGGAATTTTCCTTTTGAACGGGTATTGGGAAGGGGAAATGGGGAATTATTATTGGGCCATAATTTGGGTTGTAATTGTATTGTTAGTGAGTTGGGTTTATCAACGGAATTTTAAATATTTTGTAAGTGATGAAGGAATTCGAATCTCTACAGCGATTGTTGGAAAAACAGAAACGCTTTTAAAGTGGTTTAAAATTCAGGGGGTGGAAATTCAGCAAGGGATTTATCAACGAAGAAAAGATTTATGTAATTTGGTTTTTCATACCGCTGCAGGAACGGTCAAGATTCCTTATATTGAATTGGAAAAAGCGAAAAAAATGGAGAATTTTGTTTTGTACAAAATAGAGAGTTCGGAGGAGGCTTGGATGTAGTTCAAACTACCAGCATTTTACTTTTTGCTAACAGCAAAAGCTCCTCAGCCTAAAGGGCAATGTCATTGACATAAGCGATTTTTTGAATATCGATTTAAGAACAAGGATTTGAGATTTGAGAAGTTT
>CAYGRM010000331.1:0-7503 GCA_964352225.1 uncultured Saprospiraceae bacterium
AAACATGGCTTCAAACGAATTGTCAGTAGCTGAAAAACTCAAGCAATTATACGATCTTCAATTAATCGATTCTGAAATTGATGAAATTTCAATTCTTAAAGGAGAGCTTCCAATGGAAGTTAGTGATCTAGAAGATGAAATTGCAGGTTTGGAAACACGAAAAGGAAGACTTCAAACTAACATCGAAACGATGGAAGCTGACCTTGCTAAGCACAAAAATAATATCAAAGAAGCGGAAGGGTTGATTGCGAAGTACGAAAAGCAAATGGATAATGTAAAAAATAACCGAGAGTACGATGCACTTTCTAAAGAGCTAGAGATGCAACGGTTAGAAATTCAATTATCTGAAAAAAGAAGCCGAGAAGGTGTTTCTCAATTGACAGCCAAAAAGGAGACACTCAAAAATACCGAGCTTCGATTAAAAGCAAAGCAAGGAGCACTTACTGAAAAGAAAGTTGAGTTGGAGAGAATTATTGCTAAAACAGAGAAAGAAGAAGAGAAATTGAAAAAGCAATCTGCCAAAGCTCAAAAAGGAATTGAAGAAAGATTAATGAAATCTTATAATAAATTAAGACGTGCTTACCGAAATGGAGTAGCTGTTGCAACTGTTCAAAGAGATTCCTGCGGTGGATGTTTCAACCAAGTGCCTCCTCAAGTTCAATTAGAAATTGCAGGACGCAAAAAAATTATCGCTTGTGAGCATTGTGGAAGAATCTTAGTAGATGACAGTATCTTAGAGGCACTCCCAGCTGAATAAGATTTTTCAAAAATATTTTTTATGAAGAAAAGCCATTTCCTTTTTCAAGGAAATGGCTTTTCTCGTAAAACGACTTTCCAAGTCGTTTACAGTTCAACGATTTTTCAAAGCCTTCTGGAGAAATAATCATTAACCTGTATTCAAGACGCCAATCAAAGAATCGAACTACGAAAAAAGTCTTCCCCTTTTTCAAGAGGAAGACTTTTCCAATAACCTTATTATTAAAATTTTCTTTATTAAATCTGAAAATTAAGGTCTTGCTGCACTAATTAAAGTACTCAAATCAGGCATCACGATAAAATCAACACGTCGGTTCATTTTTCTTGATTCAGCAGTATTATCAGAAGAAAGAGGATCATATTCTCCTCTACCTGTAGGTAATAATTGATTTGGGCTAACTCCCATTTTAGTCAATTTTTGAACTACTGATTTTGCTCGTGCTAAACTTACATCCCAGTTATCTGAGTATGCAACACCTGCCTTTACTGGTACATTATCAGAGTGTCCTTCAATAATCAATCGAAGAGCAGGATTCCCTTTTAATACAGCAGCCATGCTTTCTAGAGTTGGAGTGTAATCTCTTTTTACTCTTACAGATCCGCTATTGAAAAGAATAGGATCAGTCATGGTTACAAAAAGACGTCCATCCTTAGGCGAAAGGTCAAATCCCCCACCTGAAACTGCAGATTGTACATTAGTTTTTAAAGAAGCTAATTCAGTCTCTGATAATTTCAATTTGGACATTGCTTCTGAAGCCGAAGCTTGAGAGCTTTCTAAATCAGTTTTGAATTGACTTACTTCGTTTGCAAGTCGAACAGTTTCTTCTTGAAGAGCAGCTTGATCTGCTTCGAGTCCAGAAACTTTGCCTTCTAATTCTGCTGTCTTTGCTTTTTCAGCTGCCAACATTTGGTCAGCAGTTTCTTTTTCAGACAATAATTGTGTCCATTTCTTTTTGGAAACACATGAAGACATCAATACTACGATAGAAAGTAACATTAATAGGTTTAAATTCAATCTCATGTTTGCTATGTTTTTATTTTTAAAATTTTGAAGCGCAAAATTAACAAAAGACCTTAACAATGCGCAATTTGTGAAAAGATATAATTTTTTAGAATATATTAATCGGTGTGATGGAATTTTTTTACTCTACTATAGGCTTTTAGTAAAAAAGTGAACTTGTAGATATGTTCAAGTAGTTTAAGTCTTTTTTCAAAAAAGGTGTACCCTCTTTTATACTTTTTTTCGAAAAAATATTTCGGCTTTATTTTAAACAAAAAGTAAGCAAAGCCGTCTAATCATACATAGGTAACATTCTTGTAAAAAAATCAGGTATTTGATCAACTTTTACAGATTGATATACAAGCGGTTAAAAAAAAACGTAATTTTGTAACACAACTATGAGTGATCCTTTTTAGTAAAAAATCGACCTCTCGTGTTTTGTATTAATAATTAAAAAAAATAATTATGAATAATTTATTATTTATTGGCGGATTAGGCGGTCCTGAAATTCTTCTGATCTTTTTTGCAATATTACTTTTGTTTGGTGGGAAAAAAATTCCTGAATTAATGAGAGGTGTTGGAAAAGGAATTCGCGAATTCAACAGCGCACGATCAACTATCGAAGAAGAGCTTAAACAAGGAATGAAAGAAGTAGAAGGTAAAAAGAAGGAAGAAGACAAATCTAAAAGTTAATCCCTTTTCTAAAAGGATTTAATTTCTATTTTTCTAAAAATCGTTTAATTTTTATTTCGTAACTAATTAGCAACCTCAATTGCTAATTAGTTACGTTTCATGTTATTATTGGTAATAATAACCTCTGTAATTTAGGTTCTCCTTCTTTGATTTAAACTATTTCTTCATTATTCCACTACACATTAATTCCCTGACTCCTTTCTTAGACTTCCATCATAGTGTTCAAATCGGTCATGCTCTGTTGGTGATAACAAAAGAATACCTGGATAAAGATTTCCTTGAATCGTTTCTTGATACATATATGACATCCAAGTTTGTTCAAATGGACTCGCCCACTTTTCTTTTAAAAACATTTTTTTGTTACCAATTTTAGAAACAACTTGTGGCCAGTTGCAATAATAAATTTCTCCATCGGCAAAAGGAATCCCTTCATGCATACCAATATTGTTGAACACCGTTTGAGGAGCATCAGGATCCAATCCTTCCGTTGGCAATTGTGATTTTTCAGGCCAATGTTTTTCTCGAAAAGATTGTGGTACATTATACCAAGCCCATTGTGTCTTGTTATCTCCAAAAAACTCGGTAAAGGAAAGTTTTAGAAAATCGAAATTATTCTTTTTGATAATCTGTAAAGATTTTTTGTATAAATTCCCGACATATCGGTTAAAGCCATTTTTGCAAACCTCTCCTTCCTTTGGATAGAAAAACATATCATCTTCAAAAAAGAAATAATAATCAAAACCATTTTCCTCAGCATGCTCTGCGATAAATTGTCTACCACCACAAATGCCTAAATTATCTTTTTTGATATGTAAAATATCATGCTCTACACAGATTTTTTTATATTCAGAAGTTGTTGATAAATCAGAAGAATTATCCAACATTATCCATTTTGGTTTTTCTACAAAATCTTTATCATACAACAACATCGATTTGATTAATGCCTTCACTTGATTAGGACTATTGAAAGTAATGACATAGAGAGCGGTATTATTGACGTTGAGGTTATTAGTTTTTTTCTTTTCGTTTTCTTGAATTAAAAAGGTGTGATTATCATTTTTGACGGCTTCAAAAAAAGTACTAATCAATCCATTTTCTTCAATCAATGAATATTGATATTGGTAAGGATACTTATAAAGCATAATGCTGAACAGAGACTCTTCCGTTCCCATGTATCCTTCCGATAAGGTACTACTTAGCAACTGATAATAGTTGCCATTGAACTCTGCGATGGCTGATTTTGGGCCACCAAAGAATCCACCACGACAAACTTTGTTTACTTTATCTCCAGCTAGTTCACATAGTTTTTTATAATCAAAACCATGAATTTCATTATTAGCGATATATGGAAATGCTATAAAACTTATGCAATCAACATCAGCCAATTTTTCTAAAACTTTGTCATGAGTAAAATAACCAGGGTGAACTGTATTAGTAATTCCAGCATCCAACCAATACAAATGAGTAGAATCAAACTGGTCTAATATCCTTGCATCATTTAATAAAAAAGGCTTTGACATCACCAATGGATTATACATAGCTAAACGACTTTGAGTGGATTCTCGCAACCAACCTGCTTGTGATTTCCAATCTTCAGAGGTTCTTATCTCCTGTATTTTATCATAAAAATTATTCCTGAACCAAGACTGGGGCCTGACGATGAATTGGGTATTTCGGGGAGTTCTTTTTGTGAAAACAAACTCCCTTAAACCTTCCTCTCCAAATACAATTAGATTATTTGGGAGATCTAAAAGTTCATTGAACTTATCCAGGTAATGATCAAAAGTCCGGGACCATCCTTCTGATAATTCATCCCTTTTAATGTCCCAAAGTCCAGTTACGATAGTAATTGAGTGATCCTTGTTTGTTTTTTGGAAAAGGGATGCATTTCCTGTTAACATTTCAAAATCTACTCCTTCATAATCAAGTGTCTTTAAAAATTTATCATAAATGTTTTTTCGTTGATCGTCAGACAGGTCTGGATGGTTATTATTCTCAAAGTATATGGCAGGAATTGTTATGTTATGTTCAAGTAATACTTCATACAAACCTTTCAATATAAAGTAGTCGTGAGTTTCCGTATCAATTTTCAAAAGGGCTATTTCTTTTAATAATTCAATATGTTCCTCGAAAAATATTTTAGAATTTTTCGTTTTAACTTCTATACTTGAGGGTATATTTTTGTTGCTTAAGCGACTTAAGCCCAAATTGAGTTCTACAAAATTTTCTGTAGCTACTAGTGCTCGGTCTAACTCTTCTTGAAAAAAACTGGCTTTCCCATCTTTGTCTGACAGCGCGTAATTCACGATGCTAACCCCTTCCTTATCTCTAAATTTTTCCTGTAGATAATCAAATAGCACAGGACTAGGTTCCACCATTAGGCATGCCTCAATTTCAAAATAGCGATCAAAATAATCGTAAAATTTACCTACGTTGGCACCAATGTCAATGTACTTGAACTTGGTTTTATGAGCCTGGGCTAATTTTTCTTTGATATGAGTAGCTTCACCCAAAATGTGATTCTCACACACAAATTTATCCCAATATTCGATAGAATTCATTTTTTTCATGTTAGTGTGTTTTTGCTCCAAAGACTAATACGATCCCTCCATCCCGCCTATTTGAAATAAAAGTCCTCCAATACTAATCCCTCCATCAGGGTGCAATACCTTTAAGGCATCAGAATAGCGAGAGAGCATTGGTTTTACATTGACGTTAAATTAAGTATTGAGTAGCACCCCTATTCCTGTTTCTTTTTCAAATTCTGTCAACAAATCATAGAGCCACGGATGTTGAGCCCGTGTGACGGTCTTGCCCCCTTACCGTATGATCGACGCGGGTGATCGCGGTCAATTTTGCCCGCTACTCTTCCTTGACTGTCGGACAAAAACTCATCAATCTGCTTTCTCCTTCAAACTCGAAATAGGTGGACACATCTTCCAATCTACAAACTGGTGCAATTGATGGATACTATTCTTTTCTACTGCTGCCGCGGCATTATGAGAACCATAAAATGCAATACTCGCCATAGCTAAAATGTTCCGGTTAATCTTGGACACCAATCCTTTGATTCGGAATGTGGCCAAACAACCCAGTAGGCTGGTTTGGTTTCAGTTTGGAATTCTCTCCACACTTTACAATAACCATCAATATCATTTTTCATTCTTTCTATCTCGGCCTTGTCGGCATCTCTTCTATACATCGTTTCATCATTCTTATCATGAAAGGCTACCGCCCAAAAATCATAATCATTCTCAGGAACATCTTTTAGATTAATATCTATGCAATGCCTAAAAATGGAAATAAAACTATTACGCCAAGCTTTGACACTACCAAAATCTTTCGGTCCAGGATTCGGTGGATATCCCTTATCAATAGTATATTGTTGTATAGCTCTTTGTTCAAAAGATACTCCTGCATATTCCTCATATTCTTGTAATGTTCTTTCGGTACCAAATCCATATTTCCCTTCATGCCCTTCTTGTGTTTCTCCATCCATTCCAAATAACTTCCTATTGGTAAGATGTGATTTCACATTTTTATTTCCCCAGTCTTTATCATCATCCCATTGTTTGGTTCTCCCTTTGCGAGTGTATTCGTGCCAGATCACCACTCGATGTGGATGAAACAAATCATATCCATGTGTATATGCTCTTACTGCGATAGAAATCTCCTCACCATGAAAATAATATTCAGGATTATGTTGCACTTCATTAGAAAATTCTCCCAATGTAAATGCCATATGGGCGGAGTAAAATCGGGCAGGTACAGGTGCATCTATATTTTTCCAATTAGGAATAGTTTCAGGGATAAAAAATACTGCACCTTCGGGAATAAAACGGTCAAAATTCATCCGCCATGGTTCTTGTATTCGACCATCAGGATCATTGGCAGGATCATAAGATGGAACGTAAGCTGTCAATAGTGGTTTAGGATAACCGGCCTTCTGGAGTTGGCGTAACATACCAATCAAAATAGCATCCCAATCTTTGACAAATCGCATATGAGAATCTAGCTGCAAAGTATACATCTCCCCATCATAGAGTTGCTGAACTTCATTTCTTGCCCAACAGACGCCCTTGGTTTCTGTATACAAAACATCTTTTATTCTAAATCTTTTATCCTTTCTGTACTGATCAACATTATCAAAACCATCGTCAGGATGATATTGGCGGCATATACCTATTCTTAAGTTTTGAGGTCTTTTTGCATTACGTATCATATCCTCAATTGTAATTATTAATTGAGGATCTCGATAAGCGGCTATTTGTAAAAAAATAGTCTGTGGTGTACGTGCCATTGTATTGTGTGATTTTGGGAGTTAATTTATCGAGTACATTGCTAAAACAAAGCTTATCATGGTAATATGCTCATCCTACTAGTAATCTTTTATTATAAAATTCTTTGATATATAATTTTTTACTATTATTCTTGCCTACTAAAAAAATGAACCCTTAGTTCATGCAAAAAAATGTAATAATAATGTGTATTCCAAAATATGATAAAAATATTTAATATTTTTTCATATTAAAAAAATAAATCATTAGATTTCCACCTTTTAAGCTAATTATTTAGAACCATTTGAACTTTCAAAAGCTTTTCATTTTCCATAGCATCCTTAGTAATGGTTGACTTTCAAACCATTTCAAAAACAAAAAATTTTATTACCTCAAATACTTTTTGATGCGATAGCATCAATGATATTTTAAATAACAAAAACCGCAATGTCTAAAGACAAAAATTCACAACAACCTATCGAAGATGATAGTAATGACAATTCACACAACATTCCCGAACAAGATATAAAAAAAGAAAAGGAGGATTTAAATCGAAGAAGAGCCCTAAAAACAATATTGGGTGCATCATCACTTATGGTTATTAATCCGTTTTCGATGAGTGCAAAACAGACAGGGATACTCGTTACTCAAACTGCTAGTTCCTCTTTGACACCAACTCCTTCGGTTTCAGTTTCTCAGAGTCCAAGTTCTTCTTTGACACCAACTCCATCGGATTCCGAATCTCAAAGGATACTTTAATGTTTCAGGACAACTGAT
>CAYGRM010000332.1:0-7502 GCA_964352225.1 uncultured Saprospiraceae bacterium
TTTTTTGTAATTATATTGTTAGGGTGGTCGCTTAGAGTAAACACGGTTCAGAGGTTGCTGCGATGTTTTTATACTTATAGGCTTGTGGCGAGCGGATAGAAAAACGTATAGACCATTTTGATAATGGCTTTTCTATAGTAAACCCCGAATCTTTGAAGAACCAAAAATTCGGGGTATTTATACTTTTTATCGAATATCTAAAAAGAATTAAATTCGATTAATTTTCCAACTTAGGCTTTCTCCACTTTTCATCTTGACTTCCAAAATGTAAATACCTTGTTTTTCATCAGATAGATTAATTTCTATTTGTTCATCCATCGGATTAAACTCTTTTATTCTCATCCCTACAAGATTGAATACATTAATTTTATCCACTAGGGATGCTTCTAATCCCTCAATAACAACAAAATCTCTAGTTGGATTTGGATAGACATTAATGTCGTTGATATTTATATTGCCTATAGATACTTGATCCCAAGTGAATTGGTCAGATAAGACCGTGCAATTTTCATTTGAAACTTCAACCGTATATATTCCATTCATTAAGGAGTCTTTGTAAAGTGCAGAAGGTTCAGGGCCAAAAGGAATAGGATTTCCATTAAAATACCATTGATAAGTATAGAGTCCAAATTGTGGAAATGCAAAAATCAAAGTATCATTTTCTAAAATATCGGCTTCCAAATAACTTACTGTCGGGCCAATTCCAGAAGAGTATCCAAATTCTGGACAAAGTGTTGGATATGCAGTAATCGTGTACATTCCTGGCTCTTTTGCATAAATGCTATCATTATTGGAATCAGGAATTAAAGTGCCATCAAGATACCATTCGAATGCTCCCCAATCTCCCGGGAATCCGAGATGTAGTAAAGTGGAATCTCCTTCCATACATAATTCAGCATTATTATAAGAAGCTATAGCAGGTGGAGAAAACGCCCATGTGTCAATTATGACAGGGTCAGAATATCCTACACAACCCGCAGAATCTACCACAGCTGTGAACCAATCTACGTTTGCATTTACCGTTATGGTATCTGAAATTGCTCCTGCAATTACATCTCCCAATGCATAATCATCATCGCCTGCATAAAGTAATGAATACCATGCATATGAATCATATTGGCCACTTAATGATAATAAAACAGGCTCTCCAGCACAAAAAACATAATTAGGAATAGAATCATATGGACTAGTGTGCCAACTGTTGATTCCATAATTCGGGTCAGGAGTAATCGTAGGATTCACCGTTGGACGAAGCCCTATAATATTACTTGTTATTTTTAATCCATTTGGACATGAAAAATGCCTTGCTTTTGCTTGATAGGTTTGAAACTCTGCTACGGTTTGACTTGCATCACTTCCTGCACCAATTATTGGCACATATTCTTTTTCATACCCATTACTTCCAATCACAATATCTTCTTCAAACCATTGGATATTTTCCCAATTAAATCCTCCACTTATATTCAGCGTAGCAGTATCTCCTACACAAAGTGTTGCATCTGTTGACCAAATAAGTAATTCTCTTTCTGTGTAGTCAAAAATAATTTTATCTGAGGAAGTGACGGTTACACTTGGACAGGCAACCACACTTGCTTGCAATTGGTAAACCCCTGGCATATCTATTTCTAATAACGTGGTATCAGCACCTGCAATAGGTTCAAAAATTCCGTTCACCTCTTGATACCATTGAAAATCCTGATAATCTCCTGCAGCCCATGAAGGGATAAAAATAGTATTCATACTATCTGTGCATAAGTAGTCTTGATTAAAATCAGCCGTGTTTAAGAAGATGTTGCTATTAGCATAACTATTTAAAAAGACAGACTTAATAGCAGTACATCCTTGAAATTCACCCACTACTGTTATATAAATGGCGGTATCAAAAGTAAAAGAATAAGTATTCCCTGCTACGTTAATTATATCATCATTTGTATAATTATTTGAACTACTATGAAGATACCAAGTATAGGTATAACCCTCATCATTCAAAACCACATCGATATTTTCGCCAGGGCAGTATTGTTGAAAATTATTTACTCCAATTAATTGAGGTGAAATAACATCTTGATAATTCAAATTCACGGTGGCTGAAGTCAATGTAATTTCTGCCCATTCTGCATTAGAAACTTCTACTGAATAATTCCCTTCCTGCCATGATTGATTTACAGTAATCGAATTGGAAGAATTAAAAGCATCGAAGCCATCTCTTAACCATTTGTATGAATCATAATTATCGTCAACGGAAAAAGTCACAGGTGTACCTTCACATATTACATTAAAACTATTCGTATCAGCAGCAGTCATAATTATCGGAGGCGTGAAAAAACTTTCTACAACTGGTCGAGCATTCGTCTGAACGGTACAACCTCCAAGGGTTGCTTCTACTGCATAATAAGTCAGATTGGCAGAAATAGTTGCCGTATAAGTTTCCGCATTTGCTCCAGCTATTGGTGAGAGGTTATTTTCATCAGGGCCACTCAACCATTGATAAGTGTCCATTCCTGAAGTTGTTGTCAAATCCAAATCTGAACCTCCTAAACCTAATGCACCTGAAAAAGAAATTGAGATATACGAAAGGTTGAGCGTATTGGAGTTTACAACTTCAGAATTATAAGTCGCAGCTACATAATAACTTCCCGGTTGAGCAACATCATAACTTGCTGTCGTTGCTCCGGTAATAGCAATACCATTCATATACCATTGATAGTTGGAAAAAGTATCCACTACAGAAAGAGTTTCTGTATCTGCGCCGTCATCACATAGTAACAGGTCATCACCACTTATTACCACATCTGACGCTACATTGATTTCGAGAGGATCCGAATAATTCCATTGAGAAATAAATGGAGAAAAGAATCCTCCCCAAATCCAAACTTTTTCATTTATCGTAGTGGTAACATTGTAAGTCCCATCACCATTATCTACTACTGTAGATGACCCAATGATGTCAGTCCAATTGGGGTCAGTTCCAAATCCTGGGAAAACCGGAGCTTCAGTATAAGTAAAAATTGAAGTAGGATATTCAAAAAAATAGTCCCACTTAAAAGTAACTTCAGTCCCCGGTGCCACCTCATACGGAGGAGTCAAACCAGCAGGAGAAACAATGGTGAAGGTTTGAGATTGAGCCTGAATACTTCCAAATATTATAAATAAAAACAAGTAAAATAATCTATTCATGTTTGAAAATTTTGAATTGGTGAAAGAAATAAATAACAAATAATCTTTAATATTACAAGATTAAGGTTTTCACCAATTGATAGTACATTATCAGGCGTGACAAAGCGTGACATTAGAAAAGGAATAAGGAAATTGATAAAAATCAGACTAATTCGTACTCACTCAAAAATGTTCTAATGTCTTGTTCCTTAGTTAAATTTAACTTTTCTCTTAACCTTTGTTTTCGTTTTCGGACAGAATCAGGTGAGATATTAGAGATTTGGGCAATCTCTTTATTATTCAAATTGATGAGTAAATAGGCACTCAGCCTCAAATCGGTTGGAGAAAGTGAAGAATGTTCTTGAAGCAATCGGCTAAAAAATCCAGTATGAACTTCTTCAAAATGAATCTTAAAGTTTTCCCATTGCTCATCCAAATTAATATTTCGAGAAATGGTGTTTTTAGCATTTTTAACCAAATCTGCATTTTGAGTCGCATTTTGAAATTTCATTTTATCAAGCAGGCTGGTAATAGAAGTGAGTATTTCATTTTTGTTTAAAAGGTGCATGGCTTTGGAAGCCAATTCTCGATTTTTCATTTCCAATTTTTGCTTTAACTGTTCTTGTAAAAGTTGATTTTTAGAAATTTCGAGATTCGCCAATTTTTGTTCCTTTTCCAAAATAATATTTGTCTGTTGCAGGTTCGTGTTTTTGACTTTGATGGAATAATATAATAATATAGAAAAAACTAATAATCCTAAAATCGTTCCTCCCCATATCAGTTGCTCTTGTTTTGCTTTTTGATGAAGAAATTCAATTTCCTTTTCTTTTTTTCCAAACTCATATTTCATTTGAATTTCAGAAACCCACTTTTGGCTTTTTTCATTGAGTAAAGTATCTTTCCAACTCAAGCTCTCATTATAATAATCAATCGCACTTTCAGTATCTCCTTTATTTTCATAAGTTTTAGCCAACCAATTATAAGCTTCAATTATTTGATCTGTATTTTTTACAGGTAAAAAAGCATCTAAAGAACGGTTTAAATAAATCGCTGAAGAATCAAAATTTTCAACCTGTAAAAGAGTTTTTCCATAGTTTAACTGAAAAAAAGGTTTGTAAAAATTCTCAAGATGAGTATCAGATAATTGTATTGCCTTTCCATAATATTTTTTTGCCTCAGTATACTCTCCTTTTTGATATAGAATATTACCAATATTGTTTATCGCCACAGCAAGGCTGATCGTATCTTTTTGTTCTTGAAAAATATCTTTCGCTTCCTGAAAAAAAATATTAGCTTGGTCAACATCTTTTTCTTGCTCTTTTAGATTGCCTAAGTTGATCAAATTAATGCCAATTCCTATAGGTTCATTCCGCTCCCGACTAAGTGCAAGTGCCTTTGAAAAATATTCCTCAGCTTTTGCATAATTCTTGGAATTAGAATAAATGATTCCGATGTTATTATAAATAGAATTGACAAGTTTGTCAGTTTGAAATTGTTGGGCTAAGTCCAAGGATAAAAAAAAGTAATTCAAAGCCTCCTCATCAGCATTATAATAAGCGTAAAGATTTCCAATATTTATATTGGTCATCACCTGAATACGTCCATTCTTAATTTTTTTAGCTTTGTCTATTACTCCTTTAAGTTTATTCAAAACCACCTCAAAATTCTCTGTGTGAGAAGAATTCACAGCATCTACTAACAATGAATCTACATAATTAGCATCCTCTACAATTATATTATCGTTAACATCTGAGCATCCTACCCAGCAAAATAATAAACTGATAAAAACCACAAAATTCCATTTCCCACTAATCAACTTTTTCATATTTTTTGCTTCAAAATAATTAAAGGAATTAATTTTCAAATAAGTCTATTGGTGAAAATAGGAAATCTATTTTTTTTAGTAAAAAAAGGTGGAAATTATATTTTGTTTAAAAAAAGTAAATCCCTTGCTCTCCGCTAGTGCTGAGTCTCTAGGTTGTTTTTACTTTTTTGTAATTACATTGTTAGGATAATCGCTTAAGAGTAAACACGGTCTCCAGAGGACCAGCGCTAGCGACGATATTTATATATTACAAGGGTGGGGCGAGCGGCTTGGGGCGAGCGGCAGTTTTATTACACTTTTTCGATATTCCATATTTCTCTAATCAAATTGTTCATTGAATTAGTCCGATTATCAATAGTTTCTTTAAAATCAGTAAATGGCCTAAACCCTATACTTTGCAAATAATCCTCGGGTTCTAAATTAATATAATAAGAGGGAGCTAAACACTTTGTTAATTTAAATTCCTTTGAAATTCGATTAATCTTACTGGGACTATAATCAGAGCAGAAACCAACAGAAATTGGGTTAGGTATAAGTATGAAATTTCCAATTTTCTTTTCTGATAATATGAATACTTCCTCGTTTTTAAAATAATTATCATATTTGTTGTAATCTGATATTATAGGTGTGAGTACATATCTATTTTGCTTTCTTGCAGCCATTAAACTGTTCATATTTATTTCACTATTATTATAAATTGCTCTTTCTACATGTAGTACACATCTTGCAAATAGGTAGTGGATAAATTTTCTACTTCCGTTTGTATATGTAAACTTTTCTAAAGACTGTAAGTTTTCCTTATTACTATATAGTTTTTCTTTAAGTATATCTTTTAATTCATCTAAAGATTTATTGCGAATTTCTTTTACTAAACTGTATATAATATATCTTAAAAAAGACTGAGAATTGCCTTTGTAATTAATCGCTCTAGTGACTACTAATATGTCAATAAATGAGGAAACGGTGTTTAATTTTTGGAGGATAGTTTCCTCGTCATCTAGTTTGTTGATAGGAGCCATCATTAAAGGATAACTTAAGGAAGATGCTATTCCCCAATAAGAGGATAGATATAGTCTTTCGACACCTTTAGTATAATTCGTTTCATATTTTTTAATCTTCTCATAAATGGTAGAGTAAAATTCAAAGTCTCCCTTAATAAAGTAGTAAAATGAATCAGATTTTATTAAGTTTATTTTTTTATGATTATCCTTAACCCAAGTATGGAACCGAGTTCCAATTTTTTCAAAATCTTCATTTTCAGCACCACGTGAACCACTTCGAATTGTTTCTGCGTATTGACTTCTTAACCATGCTCTTATGAACTCTAGGTCTTCCTGAGTTGAATGTTTATGAAGGTTCGAGATTTTATTTTTCCAAATTAGATTAAGTTCTTCAATTTTTTCAACTCTTTCAGGTTCTTTTATGTGGGTTAGTAAGTAACCTTTCAACATTTCTGTAGGGCTTAGATTTAGCCCTCTATCATTCATAGTCTCGAAGATGGTATATGCGTTTTCATCTGAAAAAGCCAATATTTCTACAAATACTATCTTTTCTTTAACCCACTCAATAAATAGAGGTAACTTTTCACTTTTCAATTCTTCTGAGAATACATTCGTGATATCAGAATATCTTTCTATCATGTTAACTATAGACTCATCATTTTCTTCAGAAATATCATAAACTTCTCCTTTAAATAGAGCGTCAAGTACTTTTGTTCTGTCAGGTACTTCTATATTATAACTTTTTCTACCTCCTTTTTTAGAAAATATCAACTGGTTAATATCTTCTGGATCGTCTGAGTCCTTTTGAAGATTGTTTAGATATATTAACAATAATGTTATTGATGTTAATCGTTGTTGACCATCAACAATGGAGCGTATATTTCCTTTTTCACAAATTACAACTGGACCTAAGAAATAAGAATTATATTTACCAACAACATCTTGAATTTCATCTCCTAATTCGTAATTTGAAAGGAAAGATGCTTCTAAATCAATAAGTAGTTGTTCAATATGTTTAAATTCCCATTTATATTCACGTTGAAAATAGTCTACGATATATTTGTTCTGAAGTAATTCAAATAATTTTCTTGAATTTGCCTGTATATTATTACTTAAACTCATAATCTTAGTTTAGTGATTTTATTAATAACCTAAGCATATAAAATGCGGGTTCATATATTTTTAAATTATCCTTGCTTGGTTGTATTTCTCCATGGAATAAGATGCATCTTAAATTGTACAAGATTTCAATTATTCCTTGTGCAATTAAATCTGAATTATTAATAAAGAGAACTTCTTTAATCGCTGAGAAAGATTGATTCTTTTTTGTAACAATTAATGATTCCTTGAGTTTTGGGTTTACTAGTTCAAACCCATCCGTAATTATCTTTTGATTGGTGTCTGAAAGACGTTGGAAATCTCCATTGTTTTTTAGGTTCTCAACATCATATTTATTATGTAAATAGTAAGCATCCGACCAACCACATCTTGCACCTTCACCTAACGCAATCTAACTTTGC
>CAYGRM010000333.1:0-7456 GCA_964352225.1 uncultured Saprospiraceae bacterium
TAATAACTCATTAACCAATAACTTAATAACCAAATGAAATCATCTAGAGCCTAAATTTTAATTCATGAAAAGATAGTACAATAATGCCACTAAAACGACTGTTGCTACGACAACGACGGTGATAAATTTCTTTTCTTCTTTTTGTTGTCGAGCTTGAACACGTTGTTGTTTTTTTGATTTAGCCATTATGATTTAGTTTTTTTGATTTAAATATTGTGTCTCTAATTTAAGAAAAAAATAATTGCTACTTAATTTTTTTTCAAAAAAAATGGGATAGCTTGTATTTCCCAAAATAAAAAACGGGTATTTCTAATTTTACTCCACTTAAAATTTGCCATTTTTTCTTTAGAAAATTAATCTCATTTTTTTTCAAAAAAAACACTTAAAAAGTTGGCAGATTCCGATCAATAAAATTACTTTTGCGACTGGTGAGAGCCATTCGTCCAGCTCCTGTCGAACTCCCCCAGGGTGGAAACGCAGCAAGGGTAGATGGTTGAGCGGAGCGGTATGGTTTCTCACCTCTTTTTTTTTCAGGTAATTGATAAAATTATCGCTGCTACTACCTACCAGATAAATATTCATACGCAAACCATATCTTTAATTTTTTAAAATAATTATTCCAATGAGATTTTTTATCGATACAGCTAATTTGGACGAAATCAAAGAAGCAAAAGACTTTGGTATTTTGGATGGTGTTACGACCAATCCATCATTGATGGCTAAAGAAGGCATCACAGGTACAGATAATGTGATGAAACATTACAAAGCAATTTGTGAATTGACAGATGGAGATGTGAGTGCAGAGGTAATTTCTACAGATTTCGAAGGGATTATTCGGGAAGGTCAAATTTTGGCTGACTTGGCTCCAAATATTGTGGTAAAAGTGCCGATGATTAGAGATGGTGTAAAAGCAATTAGTTGGTTTACTGAAAATGATATTCGTACCAATTGTACTTTAGTTTTCTCTGCTGGTCAAGCGATTTTGGCAGCAAAAGCAGGAGCTACATATTTGTCGCCGTTCATTGGAAGAATTGATGATACATCTTGGGATGGCATCGAATTGATTCATCAGATTGCTGAAATCTATGCGATTCAATCATTTGATACAGAAATTTTGGCAGCATCCATTCGAAATTCAAAACATATCGTAGATGCAGCTGAGTCAGGTGCAGATGTGGTGACTTGCCCATTGAAAGCAATTTTGGGATTATTGTATCACCCATTGACGGATATTGGTTTGGCGAAATTTTTAGCAGATCACAAGAAAGCGAATGAAGGAGCATAAGCTTTTTTAAAAATATAGATTTTGAAAAACGGTTTGCTGATGATTCGGTGAACCGTTTTTTGATTTTGTTTCATCACAAATTACTCGGATTTTCGCAGATAAATTAATAGAAAATAATCTGTGAGAATCCATGAAATCTGAAGTGAAAAATTAATATCAAATTTTATGAAAAAAATAATTCACATCATCCGCCACGGACAAACCGAATACAACAAACTTCGAATCATCCAAGGCTCAGGAGTCGATTCGGATTTGAACGACCGAGGCCGAGAGCAAGGCCAACTTTTTTATGAAACTTATAAAAATCATCCCTTCGAGGTGGTTTTGACTTCTACCTTAAAACGAACGCATCAAACGGTTCAACCTTTTATTAAAGATGGTCTAAGGTGGGAGCAATTTGAAGAAATTGTAGAAATGAATTGGGGTGTCCACGAAGGAAAATCTGGAACTCTCGATATGAGAAAAGATTACGAAAGGGTAGTGTTAAGTGGAAATTTTGATGAGCGAATTGAAGGAGGAGAAAGTATCAATGAGATGGCTGATCGTTTGCAAAAATTCATTGATCATTTACCTACTCGAACGGAACAGAATATTTTGGTTTGTATCCACGGGCGTGCCATGCGTTGTTTAATTTGCCTTTTGGAACAAAAAGATTTGAGCGAAATGGAGAGTTATCCGCACTCCAATACTGGTTTATATCTTGTGGAACACAATTCTAATGGGTTTGTTGTTTTAGAAAAAAACGATACCAGACATTTAAAAAAAGAGATTTAAATAATTGTAAATGAGTGAATTATGTTCATTTATCCTTTTTATAATAAAAAGATAAATGTGTTTCGTAACCTGTAAATGGTAATTTTAGCGATTCAGGAGTTAATTTCTTCAAAGCATTTGACACTTAAAATTTATCCCAGTAAATTGAATGATCAAACATAAATAAATCTCACTTTTTTACATATCAATTTTTTAAAGACTGTGGATTTTTACTTAAAAAAACACAGCACACAATCCCTTAATTGCTACAACAAATTATTATCCAGCCTTTCCAAGTTAACTTGGGAAGGTTTTTTTTGACACAGACTGGCTTCTAGCCAGCCTGTGTCTTTCTATTTTGTTATAAAAACATTCCCTACCGTACACTTTTATTTTTGCCACGAATTTTCACGAATTTCACGAACTAGGTTAATGAAAGTTATCCTTTGCAAATGGATTTTGACAAGTCAAAATCTTCGAAATCCCACGAAATACTTTCTATTTAGAAATTCGTGAAATTTCGCAAAATCTGACGTGTCAGATTTAATTAGAAAAATCAAAATCTAATCGTCCAAAATTCGTGGCAACTTCCAAAAAGTGTACGGTAGAGAATAAAAACATAGGGTGGTTAGAAGCCGAATGTCGTCAACTTAAGAGTTGCGATACCAGCGACTGGCTTTCCGCCAGCCTCTGGTTTTATAATAAACTGGGAGAAATCAGAGGCTGGCGGAAAGCCAGTCGCTGATACCAAAATTCTTAAGTTGATGACATTCGGTTAGAAGCCAGTCAATGTTGCGAAAAAATTCTATTTTTGAAAAAAATAATTCATGAGTGATTCGATAAATTTAAGTCCAGCAGAATTAGCGAGATACAGTCGGCATATTGCGATTCCTGAATTTAATTTAGCTGCCCAAAAAAAGTTAAAAGCTGCTAATGTTTTAGTAGTCGGTTCTGGTGGATTAGGGAGTCCCATGCTTTTGTATTTGACGGCTGCGGGAGTTGGACATATTGGAATTGTAGATTTTGATGTGGTGGACGATAGTAATTTGCAAAGACAGGTATTATTTACCGTTGATGATATAGGAAAATCAAAAGCTGAAACCGCTAAAAAGCGACTAGCGAAACTTAATCCATACGTAAAATTTACCGTTTATAACAATGCATTCACAAAAGATAATGCTCTAGAAATAATTAAAGATTATGATGTTGTCGCAGATGGAACAGATAATTTTCCCACCCGATATTTAGTGAATGACGCTTGTGTTTTGGCTGGAAAAATAAATGTGTATGCGAGTATTTTTAGATTTGAAGGGCAGGTTTCTGTTTTTAATTTTTTAAATGAAGATGGAACTCGGGGAGCAAATTATCGAGATTTATTTCCTGAACCGCCACCTCCAGGAATGGTTCCAAGTTGTGCTGAGGGGGGAGTTTTAGGGGTTCTTCCCGGAATTATTGGGAGTATGCAAGCCAATGAAGTGATCAAAGTGATTACGGGAGTGGGAGAACCTTTGGCTGGAAGATTGTTTTTATTTGATGCGGCAAGTTTTACGACTCGAATTTTGAAAGTGAGAAAAAACTCCAATACTCTAATTACAGAATTGATTAACTACGAAGAATTTTGTGGAATTGGAATTGAAAAAGGCGAAGATAAGGTCAAAGAGATTTCTGTTTTTGATTTAAAAAAATGGCAAGAGGAAGGAGTTGACTTTCAACTAATTGATGTTCGTCAACCTTACGAATATGAAATTGCTAACCTTGGAGGCGAGTTAATTCCACAATCTGAGTTGGTTCAAAATTTAGATAAAATTTCTACAACTAAAAAAGTGGTCATTCATTGTCGAAGTGGTCAACGGAGTGCAGATGCCATTCGAGATTTAGAAAATTTAGGTGAATTTGAGAATTTGTACAATTTAAAAGGTGGGATTCTGGAGTATAGTCAGAAGATTGATTCTACCATTCCGACTTATTAAAAAGCTTAATTAATTACATTTTTCATTTTTCAATAATTTAGAAACATATTTTATGCAAATTAAAGGACACCCTGAATAACTACCTTCCTTTATTTACTCCAAAAAAATAGAAATTACTTACCTTGAACATGTTTAAAATTTTTCCGTAAAATCAACCAGAGAAATTTAGACAAGTTCTCAGTTTCCAAACTGTTTCTTCAAACACTTCTTCTTTTTTTATGTTTTATAATCATAAAAAAATCGATATGAAAAATCTAATTTTACTAATTTGCTTACCTTTTTTATTCGGTGCTTGCAACCCTAGATTTACCTCTTCTAATTATACAAGTAAAAAGTTTCATTATAAAACAATTGCGATTCTCCCTTTTGAAATTCACACAAGTGTGAAAAATCTACCGGAAGGGGTTACTATCTCGATGTTGGAAAAGGCGGAAAGAAGAAAAAGTATCGTGATGCAAAGAGATTTATTTCGATATATTACTCGTGAGTTAGCCAAGTCTTCCAGAAAAGTAAAATTTCAAAATATTAATGACACTAATAATATTTTAAAGGAAAGAGGAATGGATCCACCCACTATTTTTAAAACCCCCAAAAAAGAGTTAGCTAAAATATTAAAAGTGGATGTGGTAATATTTGGAAGTGTTTATCAATATAAAAATAAATTGAATCTCGATAAAGATGAGGAAGTTACTTTCTCAGGAATGAATAACAAAATTTCTACCATTCTTTATGCTTATGAAAAAAGAAAAGGTAGAATTCAATGGAAATATGATAGCTCTCAATCTGGTTTTCCAAGTGAATATGGACCAGAAATCGTGAAGGGTTTATTAAGAAAAGCAGCTCGGAACTTTCCTCTTTGAAAAGCTGTTTGATTTTTGTTACTTGCAGAAAATGTGAAAAAGAAAATTATTTTTCAATAACAGAAATCTTAAAATATGAATTTTTCCTCCAGGGAAAGCAATCACGACAAACAATACCTTGCAGAGTATTTGAGCCAAATTCCGACTGACTCGCCAGCTCAACTTTTCAAAGAAATTTCAAAATTTGGTTATATCGGTCAAGACAATGCTAAAAAAGCAGTCAGTCTTTTAGCCTTTCGGCATGTCAATCGATTGCGTAAGATTTTTATGGATGGCATTGATAAAAGACTTTTGCCCACCAAGGAAAATTACTTACTTATCGGCCCTACAGGTTGTGGAAAAACGTTTTTGGTAGAAACCCTTTTTAACCAAATACTTAAACTACCTACCGTCATTATTGACATCACCTCTTACTCTGAAACTGGGTATGTTGGGACTGATCCAGTTGCTATCTTAACTCGATTAATCCAAGCTGCTCAAGATCCATTGATTGCTCAAATTGGAATTGTTTGTATCGATGAGTTTGATAAAATTTCAACTGGAAAAAATAATGCAGTTTTTTCAGGGGCAGGAACGACCAAAGATGTTAGTGGTCTTGGTGTGCAAAAAGAATTATTGAAGATGCTAGAAGGTGCAGAATTGGATGTTCCTACCAGCATCACTCATTCTTCTTACGCAGATCGAAAAGCATTTAAAACAGAGCATGTTACTTTTTTAGCTAGTGGCGCATTTTCAGGATTTAGGCAAATTGTCAATGCTTCAAAAAAGCAAATTGGTTTTGGAAAAAATATGGAAGATTTTGATGAACCCAACAAGGTAGCAGTTTCTTATAGTCGAGATGATGTGGATAAAGTCTCTTATTTTGAAAGATATGGAATGATGCCTGAATTGATTGGGCGATTTTCGAGGATTGTCCCTTTTCATGCTTTGGGAAAAGAGGAGTTGAAAATGATTTTGTCAAAAAATACGATTGAACAATATTCCAAGGAATTTGAATTGGAAGGAGCTAAATTAAAAATTGATGATAAGGTAATTGCTAGAGTAGTGGAAGATGCTTACACTAGAGAAACGGGAGCCAGGGGATTGAAATATGCATTATTGGAATATTTAGAAGATGCCTGTTTTGATTTTTATTCTTCGAAAAAGAAAATAAAGGAAGTGGTTTTGACGATGAAAAAAGGGGAGATTGAAACGAAGTTGAAGTGAAAGAATATCCAATAGCGAAGCGTTCGATATTGGATATTCAATTTTTTGTTATTCAATAAAAAGAAACTTGATTATACCAGATCCTGATCATCCCATTTTCTATTTTGCTTTTCTAATTCTCTTAATTCCAAATCATCTTCCATTTCAGGGAATTGGTTATTCTCCATTTTATCTAACTCTTTTTGAATCTCGTTTTCTTCCCATTCCTTGCTGAATACCTTTTTCTTCCCCGGAAAACCAAATACTCCCAAATAGTGAAGAGCTAATCCGATACCCCAAAATAAACAAATGTATAGCCATTGAAATCCTTCCCCATCCATGTAGCTTAAAATAAGGAAAACTAAATTTGTTATAAGATAAGAGGCAAGGTGACCGTAGAATCCTTTTTTCTTTTTTACTCTTTCTCGAGCTTTGTTATAATTTTCTGAATTATTCATAAGTCCTAATTTAAGCTTTTTTTAGTAAAACTTTTTAAGTCTTTAATTCAAAATATGGATACAATAAAAGAATCGATCAAATGAATTGATTCAAAGTTATATAAAAGATAACATCTTAAAATAAAATGCGAAAGTAATGTTATAACAGTACTCTCGCATTTTTTCTTTTTGGCTTAATACTAAACTATTTTCCAAAAATTCCACCTAATAGATCTTTCGCTTGATCTAAAGGAGAATCATTACTATCTTTTTTGTTATCTCCTCCACCCATCAATCCACCTAGCAAATCAGCAGCAGAACCCATTGAAGAATCATTTCCTCCACCAGTCAAACCACCTAACATTCCAGCTGCTTTTCCAAGCATTCCTCCAGCATCACCACCTACTCCAAGTACACTCATTAAACTTCCTGCATCGATGGCATCAGTATCTCCATGAGATACCATTTTGCCAGCTAGTCCACCAATCAAACTTGACATTCCTGTTCCAGCAGCCATTCCAGCGATTGACTCAGGTAATCCCATATTAGTCATTATTTTTTTCATAAACATCCCTTTGATACTCGCAAAGATAGGGTTATCCATTAATCCACCGCCACCACCAGAAGCGTTTTGAAACATTCCTAATAATCCACTAATATTTCCTCCAGTCACTTGCGACATTAATCCTTCTTGAAGGCTTTCTTGTGCGAACGGTAGCATTCCTTTTGCTTGGTCAAGAGAGACGCCGGCTTTCCCAGCAATTTGTTCAGCAACTCCGCCGCCCAATTGTTCCATGATTTTGTCTAACATAATGTTGTTCTTTTTTTATTAAGTAAAGTTTTAGCGATAATAAATTTTTAAATATTTATAATCACATTTTTGTGACGTGCAAAAATAAGAATGGATACTATTTTTAAAAATAAATTTGATAATAAAATATTTAAATCATTTAATCAATCCATTTA
>CAYGRM010000334.1:0-7454 GCA_964352225.1 uncultured Saprospiraceae bacterium
GGTGAGATAGATATTTTAGTAGAAAACACTTATGAAAATGACTTATTAATAAAGACTCAACAAACTGATTACGTCAACCAAATTCAACAAATCTGGGAATTTATCTATGATGAATTTGGTCGAAAAATAGAACAAAGAGAACACTTTCAAGAAGGTGGTTATGTCCCTACCAAATTTGAATACACCATCGAAGGAAAATTGAAAATGGAAGCTATTCTCGATGATGATGGCGAAATAGAGGGTAAAACTGATTATGAGTATGACACCGTTGGCAACTTAATTAAAAAAGTTGAATATGATACCAATGACTTTACAAGTCCATGGGTTTCAACAACTTATGAATACGATATCAATAATAAAGTAGTTAAAAAAGAAGAGCAATTTGCGGATAAAGATGCCACAACTTCAACATTTGAATATGATGAAGCAGGTGAATTAATTGGTGGTCAAATTTATTATTCGGATGATGAAGACTTAATCGTAGATCAAAAAGTGATAGAAAATGAAGAGGGAAAAGTAATCGGAACGGAGGTTTTTTATCCAAAAGAAAACATGAAAAAAGAGTCGCTCATCAAACGAAACGAGAATGATCAAATCGTGGAGGAGGAAGTTCTTATCAATGGAAGTTTTAATAGCTTAATTGTTTATAATTATAATGAGGCAAACGATGTTGTCGAAGAAAAATATTTGAACACTTTGGGCAATGGTGAGTTTCAACAATGGACTGCCAAAGCTTATGAACTCGAATATCATGAGAATTCAGCCGTAAAAGACGAAGAAGAATAGATGCCTACTTACCTTGAAAAAAGTGCCCTTTTTCCAAAAATATTTGATCAATCTGTTGCTAAAAATTTGAGAATGATTGTCGTCATTCCTTGCTTTGATGAAACGGAATTAATCAGAAGTTTGGAGAGTTTAAAAAGTTGTGATTTACCCATTTCTTCGGTTGAAGTAATCGTAGTTGTCAATGATGGAGAACACTCTTCTTCCGAAATCAAAGCACAAAATTTAAATACTTTCCAAACTGCGACTGCTTGGGCGAAAGAAAACTCAACAACACATTTACAATTCTTGATAGATTATAAATCTGACCTTCCTAAAAAAATCGCTGGAGTAGGAACTGCTCGAAAAATCGGAATGGATGAAGCGGTTCGACGACTCGAATCAATTGGAAAATCAGATGGAGTAATTGTTTGTTTTGATGCTGATAGTTTATGTGAAAAAAATTATTTCCAAGCTATCGAAGAGCACTTTATCCAAAATCCAAAAACGCAAGCTTGCGGAATTCACTTCGAACATCCACTCGAGGGAGATGAATATTCACCTGAAATTTATGATGCTATTACCAAATATGAATTGCACTTGCGATACTATATCCATGCACAAAAATTTGCGAGTTTTCCTTTAGCTTTTCAAACGATTGGTTCAAGCATGGCGGTACGTTGTGATGCTTATCAACAGCAAGGTGGAATGAATAAACGAAAGGCTGGAGAAGACTTTTATTTCATTCATAAATTTACCGTCCTTAATGCACATACAGAGTTAAAAAAAACGAAAACGATCCCCTCCCCTCGTCGTTCGGATCGAGTTCCATTTGGAACGGGCAAAGCGGTGAATGAAATTTTGGATGAAAAAGAATTAGACTCTGAGGTTGAATATTTGACTTACAACTTTAAAATATTTGAAGACTTAGAACCTTTTTTGACGGTTGCTCCCAACTTACTTTTATTTGAAGAGGAGCAGGTGGAAATGATGAAAAAAAATCTTCCAGAATCAATTCGAGTATTTTTAAATGAGAATAATTTTGAGGCAAAACTAGCTGAAATCCAAGCAAATACCACCGTTCCAATTACTTTTGGAGGAAGATTTTTTCGATGGTTTAATGCTTTCTTTTTGATGAAGTATGTACATTTTGCAAGAGATAACTATTATCCTAATGTACCCGTTGAAGAAGCTGCAAGAGCATTGTTACAAAAATATTATTTTAAAGATATGAGTGGAGCGAGTGCAAAGGAATTGTTGTTGGAATTTCGGAAAAAGGATTTGTCTCAACTATTTTAAATTGATTTTTTTACCACATAGGCACATATAAAACATAGCACATTATTAAAGAAAGAGTAATTCTATATTTTCTATGTTCCTATGTCGTAAAAATCAAACTCTAGTAATTACATTTTCTCGAATCAAATCAGAAATCATTTTTCGCTCCTTTTTTAATTCCTCTAACGTAGATTTATCTAATTGATAAACTGCTTTCGCTGCATCGAATTTTTCCCAAAATTCTAAATACACTAACGAAAATCGACCGAGATAAAATAAAGCTACCAAAGCCACAATCGACCACCAACCCCACCAGTAAACTCCAACAGAAACTAGAAATAGAATCAATACAATACTCAATCCTAACCCTACTGCTAATGCTACCGGTGCTTTAAATTCTAATTGCTTCACCTTGGTTTTAGATACATGTTTAGCGTATCCAAAAATGGGATAGTTTAACCAAAAGCCTACCAAGTAAGGTATAAACCCAATGATCAAAAACAACCCATTTTTCCAATTATAAATCTCCGCATTTTGCAAAGCTTGATCCTCTACACCATTTGATTTTAATTTGGAAAAGTATTGTTTTATTTTCTTAGACCAGTTATTTTTTTCTTCCTCAGACATTTGGCTCACTTGATCAGCAATATTCATTTCGGCTTCGAGTGGCTTCCGATCTTCCGAAATAATTGGTAAAACTTTTTCAGGATGATCGTTTCTATGAAGTATAAAAAGATCTTCTGCCAAAGCATCATCTACTGGGTTGGGGATATTAACAATGTGATTTTCTAATCCCTCTTTCACCTCATTTGTCAAATTTCGAATTGCTCGTTGCGGATTCTT
The DNA here is from genome assembly GCA_964352225.1 of uncultured Saprospiraceae bacterium. Classification (GTDB taxonomy): domain Bacteria; phylum Bacteroidota; class Bacteroidia; order Chitinophagales; family Saprospiraceae; genus CAJQQY01. The sequence continues at coordinate 2,884 of CAYGRM010000334.1, forward strand.
ATGATATTCTTTATAATAATCTTTTAGTCGTATCGGCTCTCCCACATCAAACATTGCAACTGATCGAAACTGATCTGCTTGGGTGAAATTCACTCCAATCGGCACAATGTGCAAATCAATATCTCCATATTTTTCATAAGTCCCAAAGGCAATTCTCGCTAATCCTTTTCGAATCGGACGCAATCGTTTCTCTTGAATCGTTCTTCCTTCAGGTAAAATTACTACCGTTTTGTGATCCTTTAAAGCTTCATAACAAAAGTCGAAAGTAGCACCATTTTTTTGCAATTGATCCAATCCTTCTTGTTTTCGAAAGATCGGAACCATGTGCAACAAGTTCAACATTTTCCGAAAATGAGGTTTTTTAAATAAATCTCCACGCACCAAAAAGTACAATTTGATCGGTAAAAAACAAGCTAAAATACAAGGTTCGATAAAAGCGGTGGGATGATTGATCGCCAAAATTAACGGCTTCCCTTTCGGAAGTCGATCCCGATTGGTAAAGTAGATTTTTCGAAAAAATATTTTCAAAGCGTACGCCGCAATTGGTCTTACAAAACTATATATCAAGGTTGAATCTGTTTGTTTGTAGAATTTGAATTAAGCAAAAGTAAGGAAAAAATAAGAATTTTCAGCCCAATCCTTTTACCATGATTGGAACTTGTTTATGAGTAAAATGAGATTGTTTTATTGACAGACATACTCATATTTATAAGTATCCATTTTGCCAATTCTCTTTTCATCAAAATTATCAAGTACTGTTTTTATTGATTTTGTAATCAATCCTTGGTCATTGAATTCATATTTCATCTCATATTCACGAGCAACTTTACCTCTATATTTTTCATACTCATATTCTTCTCCATAAACCATTTTGCTATAAATTATATTATTTCCAAATCGAAAGTTATCAATATCAGGTGTATGATATCGATTCACTCTTTGTAGAGATAATTCGGCATCTAATAATTTATCGTAACGATTTTCAATGGTGTATTCTAGTATATCCCCTGATTTGGTATGAGAAATGGATTTTATCAAAATGGTATTATTGTCAAAATCATAGGTGAAAATTTCAGAAGATTTAGGATCCCCTACTGATCGTTTTGAGATGCCAACTAGTTCTCCTTTTACATTATATTTAAATGAACTCTTAGCTTTAAAAATAAGTTGGTTATCGTCAATTCCACTCTCCCAAACTTTACCAACCATATATTTATAATGTTTTGGTTCTTTAGCTCCTTTTTTATACTTGAATCTTTTTTGCAATCGGTTGACAACATCACCTTTTGAAAAACCGTAGGCATCATTCTTTAAAACGAAATGATCTGTCAGTTTTTTGATTCTGCCGTTTTTGTCATATTCATAAATAACATAAACATACCTTTCGTCTGGAAAATACACATCCACTCTTTTCCGTTTTTTGTTTTCGTTATAGCTGTAGATAAATGTAGTCGTATCAATTCCTGTAGAGTCGTTCAGGGTAGTAATTATGATATTTTCCAAAAAACATGAATCATTTGAAAAATTTGAATCGAAAGTACTTTTAGGAATTTGAGTTGGATAAAAGGAAAGTGAAAGAAAAGCAATAACTATTGCTAAGAGTGTGTACTTCATTTTTTGTTGTTATTAGAATAATTTAAGAAGTCCAAATATCTTTAATTTTTTTTAGAATTCACCTCTGATTTAATTCTATTCTCGCATAATCCGATTTAACAAAACTATATATCTAGGTTGAATTTGTTGGTTTTTCAAATTTGAATTAAGAAAGTAATGAGAAAAAGATAATACTTGAAAATTAAATTAGATGGTCACTTTCATCAAGATTACTCACATGTATATTCATAGATGCTTGTTGAAACCTTACCTATTTTCTCCTTTTCTATATTATCTATCATTTTTTTTATTGCCCTCTTTACATAACCACTTTCATTATATTCTCTTTCAATTTCATATTCATCAGCAACTTTCCCTCGATATTTTTCCTCTTTATAATTTTCACCGTAAACCATTTTACTATAAATAACATTGTTTCCAAAACGATACTCATAAGTATTTGGTAAATTAAAATTTCCTCCTACACTCATTAAACCCTCAGTATCCATTAATTCATCATACCGAAATTCAGTTGTATGATTTAAAATATCTCCTGAATCAGCATGTGAGATTATCTTTCTCCATATTGTATTGCTAGAATAATCATACGTAAACTCGGTAGTTGATTTAGGATATCCTATTTCTTTATTGATAATTTTAATTAAATTTCCCTTTTTATTATATTCATAAGTCGACTTCCCTTTGTACCGAAGTTGGTCATCTCTAATCCCTCTCTTCCAAGCTGCACCCGATAAATATTTCACTTGCATTGGAACTTTAGCTCCCTTCTTATATTTAAATCTTTTTTGAACTCGATTAGCAATATCTCCTTTTGAGTATCCATATGCATCAATTTTTAAAACGTAATGATCTGTCAACTTTTTGATTCTTCCTTTTTTGTCATATGCATATGTAACAATGATATGCCCTCCCTTTCCAAAAAAATTATCGCTCCTTTTCTTTCTTCTATTTTCGTCATAACTTAAAATAGTTGCAGTAGTATCAATTCCAGCCGAGTCATTAAAAGAGGTGGTTATTATACTATTCAATAAACATGAATTATTTGAACCGATAGAATGAATAGATTTTTGCTGATCATCATTTTGATAAAAGGAAAAGGAAAGAAAAGCGAAAAGAAAAATTAAGAGAGAATACTTCATATTTATTTTTGATTTATAAAATCTAAAAAGCTTCAAATATCTTTATTTTTCATCAAATATGAATTATTCTTTTCTCTTTTTTCTAAAAAGGACTACTTGAATGCGTGTCTCGGTTGGAACCGTGGCGTGCGTAGTGAGGTGCTAAAAAAGAAAGAGCTTTAACTCGAAATATCGAATTAAAGCTCTTTTGAATTTGTTATGCAAGACCACTTCTAAAACGGTCGTGATTTTCGAAATATTATGTTTTTTCTATTTATTTAAAAAATTCTTAATTTATTTCTTTTTGTAATTCATTGACTTTCAGGTTTAACCAACTTTGATTAAAAATAGTATTCGCTGACTCAATGTCTTTCAATAGCTTATGTAATTCTTGTTGCAATTTTTCAGCCTTCGATATTGGAATAGAATTTTTTAGCTGGAAAGCTCTCTTGGCAAATTTCACCAAATTAGAAAAACCATCTCGTCGTGAATCTGAGATCTGATTATTCCGCTGTAGATATTGTCGAAATGATTCTGTCAAGGAAAGAAATGCCTCATACTCATTCAAATCATAATAGGTTCGAAGCAATAAAGATTTGGCATGTACTCGGTAACGAATGTCTGTGTACTCTACTTTCACTAGCAAGTCGAGTACTTTTTCCAGTTGTTCGGTTTGATAAAAATACGCTGCTAAATTAAAAGTGTAGGCATTTTCCACCACCTCCGGATCAAGTCGATCTCGATAAGTATCGATAAATTTTTTCACCCAATCTAACTCGTCCAATCGAAGTGCCACGGTAACGATATTTTTATAATGCCACTCGGAGAGGTAATTATTTTCGATGAGTAAACCCGCTTCCAATTGCATTTTATATAATTGGAAAAGCTCCGATAAATAATTATCATCACCTGTATTTATTTTTGTCATACAAAAATGTTGAAGGTGATTATAAATACTTTCCAATTCTTCTTTTGGAAAAAATGTTTCATATTTTTTTAAAATCGGAATTAAGTCTTGATAAAACTCAGGGGTTCCTTTGGTCATCATCTGAAAAACTTGATAGTAAATAATGATGGATGGAATGTGCTCATATTTTTGAATGTTCTTTTCAATCTCGGCAATGATGTCTTCCAACATTTGGTAGGAATATTCTACTTGCAAAATTTTGGAACGCATCATCATCTCGCAGGCATCTTTTAGTTTTTCGGAAAAATAAAAATGGTCGAGGTGATTTTGTTTTTGTTGGATAGACCAGTCCGTTTCGTGTTTTTCTAGTTGGGTATGAAATCGCTCCGCCTCTGATTTGACTAAAAATTGTTGGAAGCTAAAATCGCTATTCTGGATTTTACTTTCGACCAATTCATTTTCAACTTCTGTTAATAATTTTTCATAATTCCGATGGGAACCTTTTTTTCGAAGTGATTGGAGTAAAAAAATATTTTGTTGGATTTCATTTTTTTTAAATTGCTCCTGCATCAAAAATTGATTGAGCAATCGCCAAGTGTAAGTGAATAAAAGTGCGAGATGTTGCTGATCATGTTTTCGATTGGGGAATACATTTTTATATAGTTTTTTTCGCTCGCATGTTTTTTCCAAAAACCTTGGGTACAGATTATTGAAATGACAAACTAAAGTTTTCACCTCTTCATGTTTATTAAAATAAGGAGACTGAACGAACTCGTAAAAACGGGTCATTTCCTTCCGCGAAAGACTTTGAAATGCTTGAATTAACTTGTTTGAATACATTATTGAGGTATAGTTTTAAGAGTTACTATTTTCTAATTTTGTATCTTTTCTAATAAAAAAACCTTTTTTACTAAAAAACCGATGCTTATGAC
>CAYGRM010000335.1:0-7450 GCA_964352225.1 uncultured Saprospiraceae bacterium
CGAATGATTTTGGTGAAACTTTAACATCTGAAATCGCCATTTTTTCATCGTTGCAAAATGGTTTAATTTTATTGATAACCAAATTGGAAACAGCTTTGTAATTCTTGGTTGATTTGCAAATTTCTAAAAAGTACAAAGCGGTTTCTTTTTCCTCAGTCAACAAATCCGCATCGTAAGCAGGCAATTGAAATTCAGTCGTAAATTTCTCAAATAACTCATTTGGAAGCGGAGGCATTTCCAATTTTATTTTTTCAATATATTCTTTTGACAAAACCACAGGCGGCAAATCAGGTTCTGGGAAATATCGATAATCATGAGCATCTTCCTTTTGTCGAAGCGGTGAAGTTGTTCCAGTTACAGGATCGAAATTCAAAGTATTTTGCGCCACACGTTCTCCTTTTTCCATCAAATCAATTTGGCGTTTTTGCTCAAACCTAATGGCTTGCCGAGCGTAACGCATGGAATTCATATTTTTGATTTCACATCGTTCGTTGAGTTGAGTATCTCCTTTTTTTCTAACACTCACATTACAATCACAACGCAAAGATCCCTCTTCCATATTTCCATCAGAAACTTCCAAGTAGCGAACCAACTGCCGCATCGCATTCATAAATACATCTACTTCCTCTGCTGATCGAAAATCTGGTTCCGTAACAATTTCCAATAATGGTACGCCTGCTCGATTCAAGTCTACCAAGGAATGATTTGGATCAATATCATGAATCAATTTTCCCGCATCTTCTTCCATATGGATATGATGCAAACGAATTCTTTTTTTACCTTCTCCTACCTTTATTTCTAAATGCCCTCCCAAACAAATTGGCGAAGCATCTTGGGTAATTTGATATCCTTTGGGTAGGTCTGCGTAGAAATAATTTTTACGATCGAAGGTATTTCGAGGATTGATTTCGCAATTCAAAGCGAGTCCAAGACGAACGGCAAACTCCACTTGCTTCTTATTTAGCTTAGGCAAAGTTCCAGGATGGCCAAGCGAAACAACACTAATGTGAGTATTCGGATCTGCACCAAAAGTGGTATCGTCAGCGCAAAATGCTTTACTTTTTGTAGCTAGTTGGACGTGGACTTCGAGTCCAATGATGGTTTCGTAATTGTCGTAGATGCTCATTATTTTAAAATAGGTCTTTTCTAAAAAATACAAAGATGCTGAAAAAATAGGAAGGAAAAAAGATGAGAGATTCTGAAGTTTTTAAAAAATCAAAAAGCCTACGAAGACAAAAAGTAACATAAAGAAAAAAAGACCTAGGATATAACTAAAAAGAAAAAGAATGATTTTGCTAATTGTTTTTCCCCAACCCTGCTGATAAACATTTTTAAATGCTAAAATAAAATAAACAATCATTCCTATTCCCATCGCTTTTCTAATCATAGAAGGTACAAATTGCAGCAAAATCACTAAGCTAAAAACTAGAATAATAAAACTGTGCACATGAAATAAAAAGATTAGATGTTCTATGAAGTATTTGTCCTGTCTACGATACAACATCTTTAAGATAAGCCCCATAAATGGTAAAAAAAGAAAACCCATCCAAGTTAAACTACTCAAAAGAAAGCGATTAAGTGCATCTGGATCTTTGGCTACTTTCTTTATTCGGCTTGCCAAAATCTTATTAATGAAGCCTTCAAATTCATATTTTTCTAGAAATTCTTCTTCAGCAAGATTTGCAATATCCTCGGCAGGAATAGACTTTTTGTCAATACTTTTCTCTTCAAAATTGATAGAATAGAAAACGTGAGTTTGGTTTTTAGTATATCGCTCATTCTCATATCTAACTATAAACGTATCTAAAATCTCAAAGCTAGATCCTTCAAAAATAGTGTCTAAAATTAGTTTTTGTTTTGCTTTCTCCATCCAATTTGCTACCCTTCTCTCCACTTCTTTTTCTTTTCCAAATTGGATAACATCAGTATTCTGTTCATTATTTTGATTGGTATAATTGATTAAGGTTAAAAACAAAATCATGATGATTAAAAATAACCGAACTGGAGATGCATAACTTTTTCTTTTTCCCTCAAAATATTCTTTAGTTAATTTTCCAGGAATAAAAAGACTACCCAAAGTTTGAAATAATTTGGAATCCAGATTGAAAACCGTATCAAAAAAATCTTGGATAAATTCGCGAATGGTTACTTTTCCCGATTTAACTTTTTGGCTACAGGAAGGGCAATACTTGGCTTCAGTTGGAAGTGTATTTTTACAATTTTGGCAAACTTGAAGATTGGTTTCCAAAAAAATATTTTTTTTAAAATAAAATAAAACTTACTGCAGAGATGATTACCATACAGTAAAATAATACTATAAAATAGAAAAATAGAATTAAAAAAGATTTAAAAAATGTTTTAAGCCATCCTTGTCCATATACTTTTTTTAAGGCGATTAGAGCGTATAAATAAAATACTGAAATTAATCCAAATGATTCATATTCTAGAATTGGTCCTGGTTCGATTTGTTTATAAATTAAAAATACCCCGCCTACAAAAAGAAAAAATGCATGTATGTGAAATAAAAACACCAGATGTTCTACATAATATTTTTTCCTTCGAATATATAACAACTTGAATATCAATGCCATAGACGGAATAACCAAAAGCATCATCCATGTTAAATTTCCAACTAATTTATAAATTAATGACTTGGGTTCTTTAGTTAATTTGTAGCCCTGCTTAAAAAACATTTGATCCACATATCCTTCAATTTGATATTTTTGAATCATACTATCTGCAGTAAGATTAGCAATGTCTGAGGCTAAAAATTCATAACTGCCACTCCATAAAGAGATATTAACTAGATTAGTATCAATCTTTTCTTTTTGTATTATTTCGATCTCTACCGAGTCCAAAACAGCCTTAATCGAACTATCCATCATGCTTCCACCTAATTGTTCTCTCATTTTGTTTAATTCTGCTAGCTGATCCTCATTATTCATATTTTTATCGACCATTCCAAAAATGTCTCCGGTAATATTTTCATCCTTTATTAATTGTTGAACTTGGATACTCAGCATCGCAAAAAACAATAACGCACTCGCCAAAAACAACCTCGAAGGAGTCGCAAAACTTTTGTGCTTTCCTTGAAAAAATTCATTGGTCAATTTGCCTGGAATAAAAAGTCCCAAGGAAGTCTTAAATAATTTAGAATCAAGACTAAATATATTTTCTAATAAATCTTTTACAAAACTGAAGATAGGAATCCGCCCATCTGTATTTTTTTGACTACATTTTGGGCAATACAAGGAGTCTTGAGGCATTTCTGTTTGGCAGTTTCGACAAATTGTATTTTCTGTATTCATGCTATAATGGTTAACTGTAATTGCTGATCAGTTAATATTTTTTCAAATCAACTGTTAAAATAAAAAAAACCTGTTAAGCATTTCGCTTAACAGGTTTTTTTATTTTTCCGAAAAAGTAATTCTAATCGAAAGATTGGTTAGCTGTAGAAGCCATATTGGCCAATTGCTGATATTCTTCTGGAGATAGTCCATCCATACAATAATGAATCGGATTTACTTTATTGCCTTGTGAAATTACTTCGTAATGAAGGTGAGGAGCAGTAGACGTTCCAGTAGAACCTACTTTTCCAATCATTTGTCCACGAGTCACTTTTTGACCTTTTTTCACATCAATCGCGCTCATGTGGCCATAAAGTGTTTTATATCCAAATCCATGGTTGATGATGACATGATGACCATAGCCTGAAGAACTTTTGGTCACTTTTTCAACTATTCCGTTTCCTGTTGCTTGGATAGGCGTTCCAGTAGGACAAGTAAAATCAATACCAGTATGCATTTTCATTCTTTTGAAAACTGGGTGCATACGACGACCAAAACCTGAAAGACTTTTGATATTTCGCCTCAACTTATCTTCTCGAATAGGCTTGATGGCAGGAATAGATGCTAGCTGTTCTTCTCTTTTGCTAGCTAGTGCTTCAATCTCTTGCAAAGATTTTGACTGAATCACTAATTGATTCTCCAATCGTTTAATTTGCATCTCTGCATTCATTAAGGTTGGAGCGGTATTTTTATATTTGGTAAGATTAGGAAATTTATCAGATCCTCCGGTACCACCTTCCCAAACACCCTGATCGATAGGATCCATACCAAACATTAATCGGTGAACACTTCCGTCACGTTCTTGGATATTATCCAAAACCTTTGACATCATATCGACCTGATTATTCATTTCAGCATAATGATTTTTCATTTGATTGATTTCTCTAGTCAAAGCTTCCTCCTTCGGAGAAGGGAAAAATTGATAGATAACACCAATCAAGACTATAGCAGTAACTACTACAGCACTAGAAAAGCCAAATGCTTTGAATAATTTTACACTTAAAGGTTCTACAACCTTCTCATAACGTAGCGTCTGTGTATTATAGACGAATTTTTCTTTTCTCATTGAGTCCTTTATTCGTTAATCAAAAATCCCTACTTTTGCGTTCTTTAAAATTGTGAGATTAAGGGAACTTTTGAATAAAATATCAGCTTCTCATAATTGACCGATGCAAATGTAGTTCTAGGAAACCGACTTTTCAAAAGATTTTAACTATTATTTTCACCAAGAATTATTTTTTTTACTAACATATTCACCAAATAAGTGACACATTAAATTTAATCTTGAAGAATAATAGTGCTTTTATGATAATTAAAGGGGAGGTTTAAACAAATAATTGATTTTAACTTTTTCTATGTGTTTCGTATAATTACTTTAAATCATGCTCGAAACACTAGAATGACAAAAAAGATTAAATATCATTCCAATTTTATTGCTTTTTTTAACAATGACAATTTAAGACGATTATGAAATCACGCGAAATTCGCCAAAAGTTTTTAGACTTTTTTGAAAGTAAGCATCACAAAATCGTGCCATCTGCGCCGATCGTGAATAAAGATGACCCGACATTAATGTTTACTAATGCCGGAATGAACCAGTTTAAGGACTATTTCTTGGGAAATCAAGTTCCTGATAATAAGCGTGCCGCCGATACTCAAAAATGTCTCAGAGTAAGTGGAAAGCATAATGATTTGGAGGAAGTTGGGATTGATAGTTACCATCATACCATGTTTGAGATGTTGGGAAATTGGTCATTTGATGATTATTTTAAGGAAGAAGCGATTGATTGGGCTTGGGAATTATTGACGAAAGAATATGGCTTAGATTCAAGTAGATTATATGTATCTATTTTTGAAGGAGATGCAGAAGATGGTTTAGAGCCTGACAATGAGGCTAAGAAATTTTGGAAAAAACATGTCCCTGAAGATCGAATTTTACTTTTTGACAAAAAAGATAACTTTTGGGAAATGGGAGAAACTGGTCCATGCGGACCTTGTTCGGAAATTCATGTGGATTTGAGAAGCGATGAGGATCGAGCAAAAGTTGAAGGTGCCTCACTCGTAAATATGGATAATCCTGAAGTAATTGAGATTTGGAACTTAGTATTTATCCAGTTTAATCGAAAAGCTGACCGTAGCTTAGAAAGTCTTCCAGACAAACATATTGATACCGGAATGGGGTTCGAGCGATTAACAATGGCTCTGCAAGGCAAAAAATCAAATTATGAAACGGACATTTTTTTGCCGTCGATTAAATTTTTAGAAAAAAAATCGGGCAAAACCTATACTAACACCTATATGGATAAGGCTACTAAATCAGATATCGCCATGCGAGTTTTAGTAGATCATATTCGTGCAGTTAGTTTTGTCATTGCGGATGGTCAGATGCCTGATAATGGTGGCCCTGGTTATGTGATTCGTAGAATTCTTAGACGAGCGGTAAGATATTATTACTCGTTTTTGGACTTGAAAGAACCTGTTTTGCATGAGTTAGTAATGATCTTGGCGGAAGACTTTAAAGATGTGTTCCCTGAATTAGATGCGCAGAAGGATTTTGTTTCGAAAGTTGTTTTGGAAGAGGAAAGAGGATTTTTGAGAACTTTGGAATCTGGTCTAAAACGTTTTGAAAACCTTGAGGTGAATAATAATCAACTTGATGGAAAAACGGCATTTGAACTACTAGACACTTACGGTTTTCCAATTGATTTGACTCGATTGATTGCTGCTGAAAAAGGTTGGACAGTTGATGATGCAGGTTTTGATGCGGCACTTTTAGAACAAAAAAATCGTTCTCGAGCTGATGCTAAAAAAGAAATGGGCGATTGGACTGAACTATCAAATGATCCAAATGTGGAATTCGTCGGATACGATGATTTAGTTGTTACTGATGCTAAAGTGGTAAAACATCGAACGGTAAAAATCAAAGATAAAAACCAATACCAAATTGTTTTAAGTAAAACTCCTTTTTATGCAGAAAGTGGTGGACAACGAGGCGATGTTGGAATGTTAGTATTTGGCGAAGAAAAAATTGCAGTCATTGATACCCAAAAAGAAAATGACTTAATTATTCATGTCGTAAAAAATTTCCCAAATGATTTTTCTAGCTTGACTAAAGCGGAAGTTCATGCAACAAAAAGAAGCGCAATTGAAAAAAATCACACCGCAGTTCACTTGATGCATGCAGCTTTGCATGAAGTGCTCGGAACACATGCTTTGCAAAAAGGACAAGATGTGGACAGCAAGCGTTTACGATTCGATTTTTCTCATTTTCAAAAGGTGACTGATGAAGAAGTCGCTCAAATTGAAAAAATAGTCAATCAACGAATTCGAGAAAATATTGCTTTGGAAGAGGTGCGAAATATGCCAATTGAAGAAGCAAAAGACTTGGGAGCTACGATGTTGTTTGGAGAGAAATATGGCGATACTGTTCGAGTAATTACTTTCGACAAAGACTTCTCGCAAGAGTTATGTGGAGGAACGCATGTTTCTGCAACAGGTAAAATTGGACTATTTAAAATCTTGAAAGAAGATTCCGTTGCCGCTGGTGTTCGTCGTATCGAAGCGGTAACTGCGGAAGCTGCGGAAGAGTTTTTAATAAAAGAATTACAAGAATTAAATGACATTAGAAACCTTTTCAAAAACCCTACTCGAACTGCACAAAATGTGGAAGCATTGCAAGAAGAAAACAAAGCATTAGCAAAAGAAATCGAGCGATTACAAAATGCTCAGGCTGGTGCGTTGAAAGATGATTTGAAAAAGAATGCTACCCAAAAAGATGGTGTAAATTTCATCGCTGCTAAGCTTCCACTAAATGATGGGAAGGCCATCAAAACATTAGCAATGCAATTGGAACAAGAACTAGGGGATGCATTAATCGTTTTTGCAGCTGAGGTAAAAGGAAAACCACAAATCATGGTTTCGATCAGTAAAAGTGTGGTCGAAGCAAAAGGTTTAAATGCTGGAAAAATAGTCAACGAGCTTGCTGCTGAAATTGGTGGCAGAGGTGGTGGGCAAGCATTTTTCGCAACTGCTGGAGGAAAAGATGTGAATGGATTAGCGAATGCAATTGTCAAAGCAAAAGAGATGATGAATTAAAATCATTT
>CAYGRM010000336.1:0-7420 GCA_964352225.1 uncultured Saprospiraceae bacterium
ATCTAAAAGCGAGTGCAAAAGTAATTCATTTGTTTCTTAAAAACAAAGCTTTTTCTTTTAATTTTTATTTTCAAAATTTGTAACTCATTGATAATCAGTTAAAATTTCGCACATTAATTTTCAACAGACGTGATTTTTGATGTTTTTTTCTCACTTTTTCATCAAAAAACTTCTCAAAAGTTTTATTCTAACTCTTCCATTTATTTTTGGGAAAAGAGAATTCTTTGTTTTATCTTTAAATAACAACTTAATAGCACCACTACAAACATATACTTTACCTTACATACCATGAAAAACGAAGAAAATTTCATCCCTGGAATTTATAATTATTGCGACCGCTGGTGCGAAAGATGTCCATTTTCTAACCAATGTCGGAGCTTTCAAGCCAATCCTGCCCAAGGGGAACACAGCCAAGATTTCGAAGCTGAATATTTTTTAGATTCGCTACAGGGGAGTTTGCAAGATGCCGTTTTATTACTGGAGCAAGCTGCTGAGGAACGAGGATTGGATTGGGATGAAATTCAAGAAGCTGCTGAAAATTTTGAAGAAGACGAACCCGAGTTAACCTCTTCTCAATTAAAATTAAAAAAGCGAAGTCAAGAATATTACGAACTGGCAGGTACTTGGCTCGATTCCAATAAACATTTGATTTCCCAAAAAGAAGAAGAAATTCAGTATAAAAATGATTTGGGGATTGATGTAGAGCAGGAAGTAGATGAACTTAATGATGCATTAGATTCAATTTATCATTTTCTCTTTTTTATACATACTAAAATTGATCGTGCTCTCGATGGGCTGCATGATGATTGGATGCTCGAAGAATATCCTATCCAAAATGATGCTAACGGAACAGCCAAAATCACTTTGATTGCCGTAGAACAAACGATCACAGCATGGGAAGTTATTCGCCAACAAATGCCCGATGCAGAAGATGATGTTTTGGATATTTTGGTAATTCTTTCGAAAATATCAAAAGGATTGAAAAATGAATTTCCTTTGTCAAAAAAATTCAAAAGACCTGGTTTTGATGAATTGGTAAGTGCTACTTCAGACAGGTGAGAAAAAATAACAACCATCGCAAAAAAAGACCTTTGCAATAATAATATTGCAAAGGTTCCATAACTAACACACGCCCTTATTCTTAATTATTCTTATAAGTCTAATAGTTTTTATTGGTCTATAATCCATTTGCTAAATATCAAAAGGATATTAGCCGTCTATATTTTGTCAATATGCAGCAAATGATTATTTGCATTATTAATTATATTTACAAGTAGCACTAAAGGTGCTTCACTCATCTTAAAAAGCGCCACCTTCCTATTTTTTTGAACTACAGAGTACAAATGTAAAAGATAATCAAAAGGTATGCAGAACAAAAAATTAAAGAAAAAAGAAGTTCAATTTTGTTTTTCTTAATAAACGATACGCGTAACTTGCTGATTTACAACCACTTAACTATCTAACACATTACTCATAATTAGAATCCAAGCTAAGCAACAGATAAAATAAAAAATATAAACTACGTATGATTTCTCTATTTAATCTCATTAAGAAACTTAAACCTTCCGAAAAAAGATACTTCAATATGTATATCCATGCTAATACCAAGGAAGATACCAGTAAGTACTATGAAATTTTTACCGCCATTTCCAATCAGACGGAGTATGATGATTTATCGCTTGCCGAAAGCCTTGGTTACCAATCAAATTCTAATAGTTTAACTGCCAATAAGAACTATCTTTTCCAATTAATTTTAAAATCACTAAGGAGTTATTACTACAATCCTAGTTCTGAAAACATCTACATACTTGGGTTACTTATGGATACGGAATTATTGTTCCAAAAAAAAATCTATAAACCTTGCTATAAGATTATCCAAAAAATTCAAAAAATATGCGCAGAAAAAAACTTAGTTGAATATCAGGTTATCGCAAATGCTTGGGAAATAAAAGTTGCGATGTATGTTTTCAAATTAGAAGAATATTGGAATCAACTTAATCTAATCCTAGATCGAGCCTTCAAAAGTTCACAGAGTTTGGATTCAAAAATTGTTTTATTGGGGTTATATAAACAAGCCCAATCACATAATATGATTTATGGTGTTTTAAAAAACAAGGAAGCGCTCATTAAATTCAAGCAATTATCACGACATCCTATGCTTCAAAACTATGATTTCAGTAAACCTAATGAGCCAGCAATTTATTATCATCTCTTCTTTATTACTTATTACATTGGTTTACGGAATCTTGATCAACAACTAATTTGGAATAAAAAACTAAACCTCTTTTTCGAAAAGCATCCCCTACTTAAATCTATATACTTAGATTTATATGTCGAAGCCAAGGCGCTTTGTATTTTTAACTTATTGGAATTAAGGGATTTTCAAAATTTTTCAATAGAGTTGGAAAATTTCAAACAAATTAAAATTCCAGTAACCTCTTCTCATATCTACCATTTTTGGAACTCTGAGTATTTGTATCTGAGATCTTATTCTTTCACTATGACAGGTGAGTTCGATACCATCCTCAAAGAATTGAAAATGCCTATTGAATCTTACTATAAAAATATGCGAACCTCCATGAAAAGCAAAAATGAAATATGGATGGTTGGTAATCTTTCTTGGGCATATTTGGGGATAGGAGAATTAGAAAAAGCACTTCATTGGGCGACATCAACCATTCAATTGATTGATAAAAACACCCAAGTCGATCTATACATTATTTTTAGAAGTGTGGAATTAATTATCCATTACCAAATGGGAAATTCGAGTGTAGTCAGTTCAATTACAACCTCCTTAAGGCGTTACATTAATTCCAAAAACAAGATGAATCTTTTTGAGGATTATAATCTCCGATTCTTCAAAAAAGCCTCCAAATCACTTAATATTAAAAGCGAGCAAAAGGAAATATTGAAAGAATTAAAGGCGGATATTCTTAAAATAAATGAAGATGATTTAAAAAAATCTATCATCCAACCTGACAGAGTTTTGTTTTGGATTGAAAGTCAATTATCTGGCAAAACGCTTAAAGAATGTATAGCTGAATACAAAAAGAATATGCAAAAATTCTAACCAAAACAGGGTTCGATTCATTCGTAATTTCAGGTTGAGATGATTACCACCAGGCTCTCACAATGATTATTGTTCACCCAATATTTAAAGAAAAAACTCCAAAGCATATATTCATGCTAAAGTTAAAACCTTACATTCGATCAATAAGATGTTGTAGAGATGGAATTTCATATAAGGAAAGATTTGTCCTCCATTAGACTTGACAAAATGGTTAGAGCTGCTTCGGATCGGTAATTTTTTTCCTTTACATATTGAGCGGTACGATCATAATCCGATTAATCCCGCCTGTAGATGTACCGTAACTCAACAGTAAATTATCTCCATCGTAAAATAATTCATACCATTCTACTATGCTGAGATTATGCCTGAGCCTCCAACTATCCAACAACTCAATGTCTGGAAATGAATATTTATCAATACTTCTCAAATCATCAGCATTTGGGAATAATGAATGATCATCTATAGTCATTAAAGCCGATTCATTTTCAAAAAAAACAGAACTATAACTCGTCCCTCTATCACTAAGCGTATCATATATTGAATTAAATATAGTTCCATTCTTTTCATAAATGGTTCCATTAGAATTAGGTATAAAATAATTCCTATCCGTAGAATAACCAATCTTTGGAAGTACATTACTTGGGAAATAGGTGATCGAAGATTCTGAATCGAACTCCCAAGTTGGAGAAAAAAAATAATCAACAAACCCTCCATTCCTGATTCCATCTGAATAAATCATTCTAATCGTATTCTCTGTTTCTGAAATAAAACCAAGACTTTTATGATAAACATCAGAGCAAGCACAACTAGCATTACCGATCTCTGATCCACTCAATCTATCAAATACCTTTAAAGATTCTGACCAATCTTTGGCAATCACAATCACTCCTTCCCTGTCCGTATTAATGGCTTTTATTCTTCCATATCCAGTAGTAAATGTTTCGATATAATTTAGATTCATTGCGTCTAAAATAATTATTTCGTCGTCATTAGCCCCTTGAGGAATCAGATAAATTTCATCTTGCCCATTAATTTTTCCATATGAAAAAAGACCATCATAAAACAATGATGGCAATTCTGTTGCAGCTACAAGTTCCCTTGATTGGTAATCATAAGCAAACAAACTATCAATATCTATAAAGTAGATTAATCTTAAATCAGGATGATGAAAAACTTCTATATTAGAATTTTGTGTTGATGTAAAAATTAATTTTTCATCAAAAGAAACCTCGACTTCATTACTCGCAATATAGCGATCGCTTAATTTGATAAATACTCGATAATATAATTTCGTCTGCTCAGACAAGACTAACTCCCTCCACGCTGAATTCGAACTTGAGGTCTCTTGGTGTACGATCTTATTAATTTCTGAATTGGATGCAGAAGATAAAAATGGATCTAAATTAACTGGAATTGGCTCCTTAGATCTAACAATAATATATTGCTGAAAATCAGAAATATTCACCTCCGTCCAAGAATGGTACAATTGGAATCCATCTTGAGTTATTGAAAATTCAAACTCCTGCAAAGGCGTTTCTTGATCGTCATTTTTGCAACTAAAAAAAGAAGAAAGAGTAAGTAGGAAAAAAAGAAAAGGAGTAATCTTAGAATTCATTTTGATATATTTTCAATAAAGATAAAATCTTTTCTACATTCAAAAAATCTTTATTTAAACCGATAAAAAGCAAAAGCATCAAAACACTTCGACGTAATAAACCATCAACTATTTTCTTAAACAGCTCAATCAATTCTGTCTATTGACTAACAATTAAAGCAACGATTCCAATTAATAATCCCTCTTCCTCCATCCCCTCCAATCATCCATAAAGTCAATATCATTTTGAAACTTATGCGGCAGCTCAAAACAATTGTCAACTAAAATTTACTATTCCATTATATCCTAAGATTTAAAGCCTTAAATATAAAATTATATTTTTCATGCATTTTTTTCTTAAAACCTTCAAGCCTCCTTTTTGTTATAGTTCCCGTAACTATTTGTCACCACAAAGACATACCTTTGTATGGCATTCATTAGCAGGCATTTTATACAAAAACAATGGATCAAAATAAAATTTTAACCGCTACGCAAATTTCACAAATGGAGGACAATGATCCCACCGCAGAATCTCGAAAACGTGATCATATCGAACTCGCTTTCCAATCTCAAATCGAAGAAGGAAAATTAGATAATCGTTTTTATTACGAACCACTTCTTGCTGCTCACCCTGAGAAAAATTCACTCCCTGAATTTGATTTTTTAGGAAAAAAAATGCGTGCTCCGATTTGGGTTTCGAGCATGACTGGAGGAACTGGTTTTGCAGGAATCATTAATCATAATTTAGCAAGAGCTTGCAAAGATTTTGGAATGGGAATGGGTTTAGGCTCCTGCCGATCTTTGTTATTTAGTGATGAGCATTTAAAAGATTTTGATGTCAAAAATTTGATTGGCGATGAGTTACCTTTTTATGCTAACTTGGGAATTGCGCAATTGGAAGAATTAATAAATAACAATAAAGTTGGTCTTGTAAATACATTGTTACAAAAACTTCGAGCAGACGGTTTAATCATTCACGTGAATCCATTTCAAGAATGGTTACAACCTGAAGGAGATCGTTTTCGAAAACCTCCAATTGAAACTATAGAAACTATTTTAGAAAAAATCAATGCTCCAATTATTGTCAAAGAAGTGGGTCAAGGAATGGGCTATGAAAGTCTAAAGCGACTTTTTCAATTACCTTTAGCTGCCGTCGATTTTGCTGCGAATGGAGGTACAAATTTTTCAAAAGTAGAATTACTACGTAGTGACGAACAAAAACAAAGTATCTACCAAAAATTAGCATATGTAGGCCATAGCGCTGAGGAAATGACCATGATGACTAATCAGATCATAGAAGATTTAGGAGAAAAAATGCGTTGTAAAGAGGTCATCATTTCTGGTGGTGTAAAAAACTTTTTGGATGGGTATTATTTAATTAATAAATTAGACCTTCCAAGTATCTATGGGCAGGCGTCAAGTTTCTTAAAACACGCTAGAGGAAACTATGAAGATCTATTTGATTACGTAGAAGCACAGGTACAAGGATTAGAGTTAGCCAACCCCTATTTAAAAATAAAAAAAAAAATTCTTAGGATTTTAAAAACAAAGAAATAAAACAAAAATTTTCCACCACCTAAAATGGATTAGGTTCTGCTAAAAACTTGAAAAACATCTTTTTATTTTAGCAAAATTTAACTCCCATTCAGGGGGTAGGAGGTAAACTTTTTTATCGATGAAAAAATCTATTTCAGGATTTTCAAAAATGTCCAAACGAAAAAAATTACGTTGGGTTGTTGAAAATTTTTTTAAAGACCCTGAAAATGTGATGCGAGAACTCATGAGTCATTGGCATCAAAATGAAGAGCAACAAAGGGTGCTAGATGGCTTTAGTGAAAATACAATTAGTAATTATGTTTTGCCATTTGGAGTCGCTCCCAATTTTGTCATCAATGACAAAACTTATGTGATGCCAATGGTCATTGAAGAGAGTTCTGTGGTAGCGGCAGCCTCAAGTGCTGCTAAGTTTTGGATGTCACGTGGTGGATTTAAAGCAAAAGTAATTGCAACTAAAAAAGTTGGTCAAGTACATTTTAGCTGGAATGGAAGTGCTGAAAAATTAAATTCAGTTTTCGAAGAACTGCAAGCTCAATTAAGAATCGATGTTTCACATATAACTGCAAATATGGAAAATAGAGGCGGTGGAATTTTAGATATTTCATTGCTTGATATGACTCATCTAGAGGATAATTATTTCCAACTCAAAGTGAATTTTGAGACTTGTGATTCAATGGGTGCTAATTTCATTAATTCTGTGCTTGAAGAATTCGGAAGAACTCTGAAAAATTTTGTTGCCACTCATCAAGTATTTGAGGGAACAGAAAAAGAGTTGACCATAATTATGGCCATCCTTTCTAATTATACACCAGAGTGTTTAGTGAGAGCATGGGTGGAATGTCCTGTGGAAGAGTTAGGAAAATGTGGAGACTTGGATCCAACAACTTTTGCTCAAAAATTTTGCAAAGCCATTCGGATTGCACACATTGATCCTCACCGAGCAACCACCCACAACAAAGGAATTTTCAATGGAATTGATGCAGTAGTTTTGGCAACTGCTAATGACTTCCGAGCAGTCGAATCGTGCGGACACACTTATGCTTCCAGAGATGGACAATATCGAAGTCTAAGCTATTGTAGCGTTGAAAATGGTATTTTTAAATTTTGGTTAGACTTGCCGATTGCTTTGGGCACGGTGGGAGGTTTGACAAAATTACACCCTGTGGCAAGAAGATCATTAGAACTGTTAGGAAATCCTT
>CAYGRM010000337.1:0-7403 GCA_964352225.1 uncultured Saprospiraceae bacterium
AAATAAATACATATTAAATTACTTCCCCATTGGAGACAAAAAATAAAATTAATTTTTCAACCTATATATCCGATTATCAACTTATTTTTTGGGGTAAAAACCAAACAAATAACAAAACCAACATTGGAATCAAACACAATCCCACCAATGAAAAGAGTTGGGTAATTTCATGACCTCCTTCCGAAATTAAAACACCTTCTCCAAGTGGCCCTTTTGAAAAAATAGTATTGATGCAAAAATTCCATCCTAAATGTAAACCCAATGGCAAAAAGATAGATTTGGTTTTTGAAAAAGCTAAGGCCCAAGCATATCCCATCATACCCGTTCCGATAAAAACAAATATCATGGCGATAATATTTCCAAAAATTCCAAAGGAAAACCAATGATATATCCCAAATAAAATAGCGGAAAGCAATATCGCTTTTGAGTTTCCAATTTTCCTCATTAAGATGAAAAGGATGGCTCCTCGAAAAACTAATTCTTCCGTCAATACTGATTTGAAGTCCCAATAAAAATATTGAAGTAGTTTTTCAAAAGAAAAATTCGAATTTAAAATCCAATCTGATGATTTTAAAAATGATTCCAAAAACTGGACTCCGAAACAAAGGAAAGACGTAAATATAAATCCTAGGAGAAACTGTTTTGACCTTTTGAGAAATGGAATAAAACCTAATGCCATTAAGTTTTCTTTTTCGAAGAGAAATAATAAAACCCACGATATGAAAAGAATGACAATGATTCCTACCATTAATTTTGAAACTTTATTTTGCTAAGGTGTACAAATAATAACTTTCATTTTTCATACTATATTTATCGAAACGTTGCCAAAGTCGTGCATTGGGATATCGATTAGTATCCAATTGCTTTGGAGTAATAATGATAATTCGATTCACTTTTTTATACCCAGCAAA
Source organism: uncultured Saprospiraceae bacterium (assembly GCA_964352225.1). GTDB lineage: Bacteria > Bacteroidota > Bacteroidia > Chitinophagales > Saprospiraceae > CAJQQY01. The sequence continues at coordinate 912 of CAYGRM010000337.1, forward strand.
AAGTTTCAGTTCGCCCTCTGTGGGTAAATATATTTTCTCTACCCATTTAAAATAAGTGAAGGTTTCGCCATCAGGTAAGGCATAGAAGTTTCGATTCGCATAACCTACAACTGGCGCAATTTCAAACTTATTGATCGCAACGATAGCAGCTTGTTCTGGAACTTCTTGTTTGATAAACTCTGCAGTAATTTTTGCATTGGAAAATGGATGACGAATTTCTTTATCCATCGCCAGATAAGTGTAACGAATTTGAAAAAGAAAAATACTGATCAGGAACCCAATTTGTAAATAATCTAGCTCTGCCTCTTTTTGCTTTTTTCCAGAAAAATACAATTGCAAAAGCATCAAGAAGAAAATAAAAAAAGTTCCCCATTGGCGAACACCTCCTGTGTAAATTGTAATTAAAAACACAAAATATCCAAGTGTAAAAAATAGAAATGTAAATACAATGTTTTTTTCCTTTCGGAAAAAATAAATTAACCCTCCCAAAACCAATCCACTAAAAAACAAACCCAATCCACTCACACCATAAACATTCGTATCAGGAATCGATCCTATCCAAAATGTATTGGCCAACATGCCTTGAAATCCCTTAAAAAAAACTTCTCCACTTAATGGTTCAGATAAATATGCTCGCGATAAATCATCTTGACTTGTTCGAGGAAATACTGAAATCAAAAAAACCACCATTCCAACAAAACTACTCCCCAGCAAAGTAGAAAATGTTTTGTCCTTAAATATTGAAGTCAAATTTTGAAATCCTTTTTTTTCCAAAAAAACATAAAATAAAAGCGCTCCTGCCATCATTACGGCATAAACTTCCGTTTGACAAAAAAGAAAGAATAGTAATCCTAAAATCTTCAAATCTTGATTTGGTGCTTCGTCTTTTTTGGCAAGTACTTTGGGTAATAACAATACAATTGCAAAACCGATCAACATCACAAAAGCATAACCTCGACTAACCATCCCATACTCAAAAAACGGATAATAACTCAATAAAATCATGCCTTTCAGCAAAGGTGGTAACCGAAAACGAAACCAAACTAAAGCATAAACTCCAACCATCAAAAGAGCATGTGCCGATTGAATCAATAATTCATCATTCCCTCCATTGGAAAATAAACTCCACACCTTAAGATACACATACCATAATCCTGGATGTCCTTCATAATAGAGCGAACCTAGCAATTCTCCCCAACCCATATCGCGTGCCATCAACCATGCTTGCCACTCATCTTTCCATAATTCATGATAGGTAAATTTGGAAAACAAATACCATCCCACGAAGACTAGATATAGTCCGATGGAAATTGGAGTTGAAATTTTTTTGTTGGAAAACAGCATGAATTAAAGGAATGTTTGATTGGGACAAATGTAAGAAAAAAAGCAGCTCTAATTAGAAGTCCAATAAGATAATTTCACAACAATAACCTCTCATTTGCTAAAATGAAAAAGCCATTTCCCTTTCGAAAAATGGCTTCATTTTTTTATTTTTTATAAAAATTAATCACCTGCTTCTATTCCAAATTGATTGATCTTTCCCTCCAAGAATTCAATATTTAGACTTAGCATTTCCATATCTCCTTTTACCTTCAATGCCACATAATTTTCAGATACAAAAACACTTTTTAATTCTGCGCCTTTAAATTCATTTTCTAACTGTCGAAATAATTGTATCAATCTTTCTTTAGAGTTTTTTTCAATAATCCTTTCGGTAAATTTTTCATCAATGAATTGACTAACTTTTTTTTCATCAAACGATTGAATATTTTTTAAAAAATCTGATGCATTTTTTTGCTCCTCCCCTTTTGGAAAATCTTTTAAGTCTATCATTTCTAAAGACATACTTCTTGGTAATTCCTCGGTCATCATAATGTCTAATAAATCATTACTGACTTGAAAAAGTGGAACATTAGCAGCATTCGAAACAACAAAAATTGCTGATTTTTTTTCGGGAAAAAAATGCCAATCAGCTCTAAATATTCCATTTCCACCATTATGACCATAATGTTTTCCTTTTTGAAATTCTACGACTCCATATCCATAGAAAGTACCCTGCCCTTCATCCACGTATCCATTTAATTGTTTTTGCCAGGTTTGAGGTTGAAGGATTTTATTTTCCAAAATAGCCTCACACCATTTCCCCATATCATAAGCAGTTGTTAATAATCCGCCATTAGCTTTTAAATGCCAAAATGGGGCTTTCCCATTCCAATTTTTCGCTCTAGGACTGCCCCAATCTTCCCCATCGCGACCAATTCCATTGGCTATTTTTTGCATTTCGACCGCTTTGGTAGTGTATCCAGTATTGGTCATTCCAGCTGGCTGAAAGATATTTTTTTGCAAAAATGAATCATAGTTTTCTCCTGATACTTTTTCGATAATCATCCCCAAAAGAGAAAATCCAACATTGGAATATTCGTAACTCTCTCCTACTGGGAAAACCAATTTTGAATTCCAGGTTTTTTCCAAAAAGTCTTCATTTGTCGAAGAATCGTAATCATCTCCAATTGCACCTAGTAAGCCAGAGGAATGTGTCAAGAGGTGATGTATTGTAATCTGTTGTTTATCACTCGAAACATTTTCAAAATATTTGGAAATCAAATCATCGGTGGATAATTTACCTAATTCTTCTAATTTTAAAATAGCAGTTGCCGTAAATGTTTTCGTGATTGATCCCATATCAAACAAGGTATTTTCATCAATGGGAATATTTTGTTTTACATCTGTAAATCCATATCCTTTTTGAAAAGTAGGTTGACCATTTTCAAAAATCATAACGGCACCTGAAAAGCCTTTTTCAGATTCTGAGGCTAAAAATTGGCTAGTTAGTTCAGCAACTTTAGAAGAAGAATTTTTGACGTCCTTTTCATTTAGAAATTGCGAGGCTTCTTGATTTTCATTACAACCAAAAGCTATTATAACTAGTAGTATAATAAATATTTTTGTTCTCATAATTCAATTATACGAAATAATTCGTAATGATCCTAAAAACAAGGGTGTAGAATATTAAAATAAATAAATATGGGTTAGATTTTTTGTTTTTTTTACAATACCATGAAACCACATTCCATCTCCATTCTTATCTTTGCAGTATGGAATTAAAAAACAAAATCAAACGTGAAAAATCCGCAGCTCTTTTTGCGGAAGCTAAAGAATATTTCCCTGGAGGAGTCAACTCCCCCGTCCGAGCTTTTAAGTCTGTATCGGGACCACCTCTATTCATCAAGCATGGAGAAGGATGCCGAATTACCGATGAAGATGACAATGTTTACATTGACTTTTGTTGCTCGTGGGGACCGCTGATTTTAGGGCATAATAATAATCATATTCGCAAGTCTGTCATCAAAACCATTGCTCATGGAACTTCATTTGGAGCTCCCACAAAATTGGGAAATGAGTTAGGTAAATTGATCGTCAATAATAATCGCTACATTGAAAAAATTCGTTTCGTTAGTTCAGGAACGGAAGCGGTAATGAGTGCCATACGACTAGCTCGTGGGGTAACTGGCAAAAGTAAAGTGATCAAATTTGAAGGCTGCTATCATGGTCATGTGGATAGTTTATTAGTAAAAGCAGGAAGTGGTTTGGCGACTTTTGGAGAGAGTACTTCTGCTGGAATACCTGAAAGCTTTGTCAAAGAAACCTTAGTCATTCCTTTGAATAATCGAGATGCGATTGACGAAGTTTTGAAGCAACATGCACACGAAACTGCTTGTGTTATCATCGAGCCAGTACCTGCGAATAACGGCTTACTTTTGCAAGACAAAGACTTTCTCGTTTTTCTTCGAGAAAAATGTACGGAGTATGGAGTTCTATTAATTTTTGATGAGGTAATCTCAGGATTCCGCGTAGGCTTTGAAGGAGCAGCAGGACTGTATGACATCCAACCAGACATTATTACTTATGGAAAAATAATTGGAGGAGGAATGCCAGTTGGAGCATATGGAGCCAGCAAAGCAATCATGAGTCATGTTGCCCCTGAAGGCCCAGTTTATCAAGCAGGGACGCTTTCTGCCAATCCAGTTGCAATGTCAGCAGGATTTGCCGCAGGTGAAATGTTGGTAAGAGATGGGTTTTATGAAACCATGGAAATTAAAACAAAATACTTTATTGGATTGTTAGAAGCGTTCTGTCAAATTCACAATTATGAGGTTAGTTTTCCAACCATAGGTTCAATTTTTTGGGTAGCTTTTTCTAAGGAAAAAATTCAATCAGCAGATCAAATTGACCCAGATAGTATGGAAAAATTTAAGATCTTACATCATGAATTATTACAAAGAGGAGTTTACCTTGGGCCATCAGGTTATGAGGTTGGTTTTGTTTCTTCAGCTCATACCATTAAAGATTTGGAGGTAGCTGCAAGAATTATCGCTGAATGTTTGCACATAGTTTTTAAATAAAGGTTAAGTGTTAATGGAGAATGATTAAAATGATTAATCAATCTCCATTCACAGTTATACATTAACAAAAGGATGTTATCGAATTTACGGCTTAGGCTTTTATCTTATTTGGTTATTTTTTATATGCTGATTGCCTTTGCATGGTGGTCTGTTTTATTGTATTCCAAAAATAAAGATGCTTATTTTGCCAAAGTAGAATTATTGAAAATGGGAATGGTCGCGGAAGGGATTTTCTACTCTAATGATCATTTTTTACACACGCCAGATTATCTAGAACTAACTAAAAAGTATCAAAGGCAAGAATGGATGATTTTTGGAGAAGCAAGTGTTTTTATTGTTAGTTTAGTAATTGGTATTTGGTTGATCAACCGAGGGTATAATAAAGAAATTGAAATAGCGCATCAAAGAAGAAATTTTTTATTATCCATCACTCATGAATTAAAATCACCCATCGCAAGTATTCGTTTGGTTTTAGAAACCTTTCTGAAAAGAAAATTAAAACCAGAACAAATTGAGCGTTTTGGAAAAAATGCAATTAAAGACTCTGAGCGATTAAATGAACTGGTCAATAATCTCTTATTTGCGGCAAAATTAGAAACTGCTTATCAACCTCATTTAGAGCCAATCCAACTAAATGAATTAGTCAATGACTTAGTTGATTCTATAAGTGAGAAATTTCCAAAAGTCAGATTTATTAAAAATATCCAAAACGAAATTTCAACCATCGAAGGTGATCGAATTGGAATGGTTTCCATTGTTACTAACTTGGTTGAAAATGCCGTAAAATATAATTTTACTGACCAGCCAATCATTGAAATAAATCTCTCAGAAAGTACTGGAAAAATCAATTTGAACATCGCAGATAATGGAATTGGAATTTCTGATAAGGAAAAAAAGAAAATCTTCGAAAGATTTTATCGAATAGGAAATGAAGATACTCGAAAAACAAAAGGGACTGGTTTAGGTTTATATATTGTATCACAAATTGTAAAAGCACATCAAGGGAAAATTACAGTTGTGGATAATCAACCCCAGGGAACAATTTTTAAAATAGTTTTTTCTAAAAAATAAGGTTCGATGACCAATCTTATCGTCATCGAATCAAAAATAAAGGTTAATCATGAGAATCTTACTGGTTGAAGATGAAGAAAATATTAGAGAAGTTGTCAAACTAAATTTGGAACTAGAAGAGTATGAAGTAATCACTTCAGACAATGGAAAGGATGCTTTGAAAAAAATTGAAGAACAACATTTCGATTTATTAATCTTGGATGTAATGCTTCCTGATGTGGATGGTTTTCAAATTTGCGAGCAAGTTCGGTTGTCAAATATGGAAGTTCCAATTATTTTTCTAACTGCGAAAGATACTTCTCTTGATAGGATTAATGGATTGAAAAAAGGAGCTGATGATTATTTGACAAAACCTTTCCATCTAGAAGAATTGCTTCTAAGAGTGAATAACCTAATTAAGCGCAGCAGTAAATCTCCTGAAAATACTCCTAAGATTTACACTTTTGGAGATAATAAAATCAACTTTATCACCTTTGAAGCAGAAACCAACAATGGAAGTTTCAATCTTACTAAAAAAGAAGTGAAGTTACTGAAACTATTAATTGATAGAAAAAATGAAGTTGTCTCAAGACAACAAATCCTCCAATCTGTTTGGGGATACGATGTCTATCCATCTACTCGAACGATCGATAATTTCATCCTTTCTTTTCGAAAATATTTTGAAGAAAATCCAAGAGAACCTAAGTATTTTCTTTCTATACGAGGAGTGGGATACAAATTCAACGCATTATAATAAATGCTTTTGTAATTCCATTTCTCATGTCACATTATACTTGATTCCAAATTAAAAAAAAGTAAACCGAAATCTGACCTCTATTTTATTCTACATATTCATGTAGTGATAAATGATAATTTTAAAAAAAAAGTAAAAAAAGGTTTGATTTTTTTTGTTGGAAATAATTTTTGACCTATGTTTACATTAACTTAATAGATAAGAAACATTGTTAAGTTATCTTCTGAAAAAATTACAACCCAAAGCCAAATTAGAAAAAGAAATTACATCAATAATCCTTTATTG
>CAYGRM010000338.1:0-4286 GCA_964352225.1 uncultured Saprospiraceae bacterium
TCTTCATACAGGTAGTAATTTGGGAGACCGCTTTGCTCACATGGCTCAAGCCTTCGAAATGATAGAAAAGCAGGTGGGACATATTTCCAAAAAATCTCATTTGTACGAAACAGAAGCTTGGGGAATGAAAGATCAACCTGATTTTATCAATCAAGCTTTGGAAGTTCAAACTGAATTAATCCCTGAAGAGGTGCTTTTTCATATCAAGAAAATTGAAAAAGAAATAGGCCGTCAAGAAAATAAAAAATGGCATGAGCGAATTATCGACATCGATATTTTATTTTTTGAAGACCTTAAATTTTCTAGCGAAAATTTAATAATCCCACATCCTCATTGTCATGAACGAATGTTCGTTTTAGTACCTTTGATGGAAATAGCAGGTGATTTCATACATCCGGTGTTAAACTTACCTATTGAAGATTTGTATATGGATTGTAAAGATCCATTGGAGGTTTTTCGATTGGAAAATAATGCGGAAGAGGAAGAATAGATTTTGATTTGAGAAAGTATTCCAATCGCAACAAGGGAATCCATAAAAAACAAACATAATTACACATACCAAAATATAAATGAGCAATCCGTTTCCATATAAATTTATAGCGATAGAAGGTAATCTTGGTGCTGGCAAAACTACCCTTTGCGAAAAATTAGAAGAAGAATATAACTGCAAGTTATTACTCGAGCAGTTTGCCGACAATCCTTTTTTAGCAAATTTTTATGAAAATCCAGAACGGTATGCCTTCCCAGTTGAGTTGTTTTTTATGACGGAACGCCACAAACAATTACAACAACATTTGACTCAACGAGATCTTTTTCAAGAGCTCATCGTTTCTGATTATTTTTTTGTAAAAACTTTATTATTCGCAAAAAATAATTTGAATGCGGAAGAGTATAGATTGTTCCAACGATTGTTTCACGTACTCAATGCTTCATTTCCGAAACCTGATATTTTGGTTTTTTTACATCGATCAGTTGAAGGCGCAATGGAAAATATCAAGAAACGAGGAAGAGAATATGAACAAGACATTTCTCTAGAATATTTACAAAAGGTGCAGGACGTATATTATGAATTTATCAGAACGGAAACGTCTATTCCAATTTTGATTATTGATGTAGAAAAAATAGATTTTGTAAAAAGTAGAGTACATTATGATATGATTATCCATGCTTTGAAGGAGCTTTATCAGCCGGGAGTTCATCATTTAAGTTTTGTCAATAGTTAAAATAAAAGGCTAGAATAATATTGGAGTTATTTTAATATACTTCATTATCTTAGGAAGACTTTTAATCATTAAAACTATTCTAGATAATTTCATTTGGTTATTAAGTTATTGGTTAATGAGTTATTAGTCTTACAATTTATAGAAGTACCATTTTGGAAATAACTTGAGAACCAATAACTCAATAACTATATATAATTGACCAAATGAATTCATTTAGAAACTTAAAACTATTCAGATAATGAGATATTTATTTGGTTTTATTTTGCTTACCATTTTCATTTCTGCTTGCTATAGCGCTCCTTTTATTGAAAAAAAGGATAATCGAGTTTATACTTCTCTAACCGAATATTTCCAGACTATGCCAGGTGTACAAATCACCGGTAATGATAACAACGGTAGTATTCGGCTAACAGGGATGGGAACACAAACAACTCAATTTTCAGACACAAGTCCTCTTTTTGTAGTCGATGGTCAGCAAGTAGGAAGATCACTATCAGGGTTGGCAAGTATTCTTAATCCAAATGATATTAAACGAGCCAAAGTGCTACGAAGTGCCGATCAAACTTCATTTTATGGCATAAATGGTGCAAATGGAGTAATAGAAATTACCACTAAAAAATAATTTTTCTTTACTTATGATTCAAATGCTAAGAACAGATATTCACCATCCTAAATTCAAATATTTAGTTAAACAACTTGATGATGAACTTGTTGATATGTATGGTGACCAAATGGAGTTCTTCGGACCTCATAATATCTTAAAAGATGATACTTTTGCCTTAGTGGCTTTGCAAGATGACGAGCCTGTGGCGATTGGAGCATTTAGAGTATTGAATAAAAGTGGAGATGTCGAAATCAAAAGAATGTTTGTTCCAACTAAGCATCGGGGCAAAGGATTTAGTAAATTGATATTGCAAGAGTTAGAAGATTGGGCAAAGGAAGAAAACTACACTTGTTCCAAATTAGAAACTGGTGACAAAAACGTAACCGCAATTTCACTTTATCTTAATGCAGGTTATGAAAGAATTGACCTATTTGAACCTTATATTGGCATTGAAAATAGTTTGTGTTTTGCAAAAAAATTAAAGTAAATAATGATTAATCAACTAAAATACACCTTCAATATCATTTACAATTTACCGCTGATTCCAATCATCTATTTTCAAGGAAAAAGAATCAAAGCGACTGTACCTGTATTGCCAGATGCTATTGGCCCAGAAGGGGTAGAAGGTCAATCGGATCAACAAATTAATCTGCTCACTTTGGGCGAATCTTCCATCGCGGGTGTAGGAGTCGATCATCATAAAAACGGTTTGACAGGAGCATTGGCTCAATCTCTTTTCCAAAAATATAATTTTAAAATAAACTGGAAAGTAGTCGCTAAAAGTGGTTATACCGCTAAGCTAGTTGTGCAGGAGTTAATTCCTCAAATTGGCAACTTCCAACCTGACATTATTGTCATCGGTTTGGGTGCTAACGATGCTTTTAAATTTAATAGTCCTCGCAAGTGGCGAGCAAACATGAACACCTTATTTACAAGACTTAACAATACATTTCCAAATGCTAAAACGGTGTGTATCAACATGCCTCCAATCCATGAATTCCCAGCTTTCACTCCTTTGATGAAACGTACGATTGGAAATATGGTTAACCTTTTGGGAGATGAACTAAAAGACCTCACTACGAAATTTGACAATGTTTTTTTCTTAGAAGATAAATTAACTTTTGAAAGCTGGATGCACAAGTTTGATCGGCCGATGCAATCAAGTGATTTTTTTAGTGATGGTGTTCATCCTTCAGCTTTGACTTATCAGACTTGGGGAATGGATGTGGGAAATTATATTTTTGAAAATAAAATATTGGAACACTTAAGAAAGAAATGGCAAGAGTTTGGACATTGAACTTTTTCATTTAGTTTTTTGGTTAATGGCAAAGTAACTTAATAACTATTTTATGAAAATTGTAATTGATGTCGGCTATGATGAAAATAAAGCGAATGCTGCTAGCCTTAGCTTCCAAAATTGGGAAGACTCCTCTCCTCCTGATTCTAAAAAAATCCTACTAGAAAATATTGCGGATTACGAACCGGGTAAATTTTACCTGCGGGAACTTCCTTGCATTTTAGAGTGCCTAAATCAATATGATTTGAAAAAAGTGAATACGATTATCATTGATGGTTTTGTCTGGTTGAATAGTGAAAAGAAACCTGGTTTGGGTGCTTACCTATTTGAGAAATTGGATAAAAAAATTCCTATTATCGGAGTGGCGAAAAGAAAATTTCATGGGGAAAATATTTTTATGGAAACCATTGAAAGAGGGGAAAGTAAGAATCCATTGTTTATTACGGCGGAAGGGATTGAAGTGAAAAAGGCGGCGGAGCTGATTAAAAATATGCATGGGGAATTTCGGATTCCGACTTTATTGAAGGCGGTGGATCAGTTGTCGAGGGATTGGTGAAGTTCATTAAATAGAATCATTATGCCAAAAAAGGGTCTTTCAAAAATTGATGAAATAGGATTCTGGATTGATTCTAATACAGGCCGAATAATGGTATTTATTGTAGTGATTTTTATATTTCTGTATGGATACTTTTCTCAAAGTAATAGACATGTTGACTTTCAAGAATACACAACTGAAGTTGAGTTGGTTAATTTTGATTATAAAAAATCATACACTTTACCTGAGTTTTATTCTACTAAACAAAAATTAGATAAAATTATTTTTGACCTTATATATTTTCATGAAGGGAAAAAGTATAAATCAAAAACCATTGTCTGGAAAGAACATATTACACCTCAATTTGAAAAAATTATTGAGAATAAAAAAATGGATATGTTGATTATAAAATGTAAAATGGATGCTCCAGAGGATGTGATGATTTTTGTTAAAAAATGAAGTTTCGCTTATTTAGAATATCCCCACTTCCCGACTTTTTTTGCTTGATAAAAAAATGAAGAATGCTGATCTTGAAAAAAGTAAATTACTTAAATTAACACACCTCTACTTTTTAACCTTCACCCTCAAACCCTCCACCCAACTCAACACTACCCCAACAACCACCAC
>CAYGRM010000338.1:4296-7387 GCA_964352225.1 uncultured Saprospiraceae bacterium
GCTCAATCGCACGCTGTAACGGCCGAGCACCATACCTTTCATCAAAGCCAACTTCCAATAATCGCTCAATTAATTTTTGAGAAAAATGAAGATTAATTTTTCGTTTGACGATGCCTTCTCGTTTTTTCAACTCCTCCAATTCGAGCATGGTAATTTTTTGAATGTCTTCTTTTTTCAAAGCATTGAACATCACGATGCTATCAATTCGATTGACAAATTCTGGACGGAAAAATCCTGAAATAGCAGACATATATTTATCCTCCGCACTCGTGGTATCTTTGAAAGTAACACTCTTTCGATTACTGGCTCCCAAATTAGTTGTCATAATCACAATCGTATTTCGGAAGTTCGTCACTCGCCCAAATGCATCAACCAAAATCCCCTCATCTAATACAGTTAGCAACGCATCAAAAATAGAAGGATCTGCCTTTTCTACCTCGTCCAAGAGTAAAACAGCAAATGGTTTTTCTCGAATTTCTTCCACTAATTTTCCCACATTTTTTCCTCCGCCAATCAATTGAATAATTTGACTTGGATGCTGAAACTCGCTCATGTCGATTCGCACCAAAGGATTTTTGGTTTGCCCTTTTCCAAAAAAATAATCAGCAAGCGCCTTGGCACTTTGGGTTTTCCCAACACCAGTTGGCCCTGCGAACAACATGGTCTGAATCGGTTTTTTAGGATTATTTAATCCAGCTTTAAAAACCGTGACGACATCTGATAAATGTTGAATGGCATCAGGTTGTCCAATGATTTTGGATAAAAAGTACTTTTCTAAATCTCCTTTTTTCAATAATAAATCATCTCGTAAAAAGAGTTCTGGCAAGCCAGTTTGTCGAGTAAAGTTTTTAATCACCTCTTTGGAATCGATTTTTTCGTACTCACTTAATTTCGCATCATTAACGCATTGCTCTAAAAACCGAACTGCTTTCCCTGGAAAACTTTCATAGGGATAATATCGCAACAACAATCGATAAGCTAGAGAAATCGCATTTTTGGAGATTCTTACTTTTAAGTTTTTTTGGCAAAAATCAGCGAACTGATTCATCACACTATACACTTGTTTTTCATTAAGTTCTTCGATATTTACAATTTGGAAACACTCCGCAAAACCAGGTAGAAATCGGCGAATACTTTCCAATTCTTGATGAGTAACTTCACCGATTATTTGGCAGTCATTTTCTCTCAAAAAATTAATCATAAAAGCCGCAACACTATCCTCAGGAGAGTCTCCGCCTGTTCTCAATAATTGAACGACATCCTCTACCCACAGAATTCCATCGGCTTCACTCAACTCATCAAGCAGGTTTTCGACAGCCTCCTGCCACTCTCCTAAATACTTCGAACTGGCCGTAATTCTTTGCGCCCGAATTCTCCAAAATGAAATATCAAATTTTTCTTTTTTAGCTTTTGAAGAAATTTTTCTAATCGCAGCTTTCAGGACTGCACTTTTCCCCACCCCATGTTTCCCGACGACTAAAACATTGGTTCTCATTTTTAGAATATAATCCGAAACACTAATGACCTTTTGCTCCAACTCCCAAGCTGCTTCTGGAAAACGACTTTGATTCCGTCGAACAGCTTTTGAATATGGATATTTTTCAGCCAATTTCGGAAGCACCGTATATTCCAATTCAAACTTAAACCGATCCCAGTCCATTTCTTCATCTTCCTTCACTTTCATCGTAAACATATCCAACTTCGGAACTGGATATTGTAGATGCCGATAAATTTGTTCTGGATTCATTCGATTAAAATGATCCGTCGCAAAATGATTGATCAGCGTCTTTAATTGCTTATGCTCATAATAGAAAAATTGCTCATCCAACATCGGCATATGACAAACATATTGTCCCTCTTGCTCCTCGCCATACACAATCGCCAAAGGCACTTTCAGATCTGTATTACTCACAAAAGTTCCTCGCGTCAAGTGCTCTCGAGGACGTACCTTTACTTCTACCATTTTGAAGCGAGGATCTTCCAAACCGATTTCAGTATATTCAGCTCTTTTTTTATATCTTTTTTGTAAATGTTCGAGGATGGAATTTTTGACAGAACGCAAATCCTTCCCCACCATTTGATATTTGGTTCCCACCAAAAGTCCAAGGACAGCATCGTCACTTAATTCAAAATATAAAATTGGAAAATGAAGCGTTTTCATTAAATGTATTTTCTGTAAAAAATTTAAGGAGGTGAAAATAAGCAGATTTTATTATAAAATAGAACGGACAATTTTTATTTCTTAATCATACCTTTTAATTCTAGATGAATTTGCGCGATTAAATAGACCGAGAATATAATCCCAACATTTATCCACCAAGACTTATACATATTGATGAAATCATTTAAAATCTATAACAATACAGTTACATCTTAGACAAAGTCAAATCGTACAACTCAATTAAATTCCTTTCTGCGATTGAAATATCTTTTGAAAAAGACATCACAAAAGCTAAATAATCCACCACCTTCGTTTCTGAATTTTGATTAATAATGGTTTGCAAATAATTATTAGCCATGAGAGAATAAGAAGATTGTGCTCGATCAATTTCAGAAAATAAGGATACCAACTCAAAATCCATATCTGCTAGCACCCCAGAAACAATAGCTGTTTGATAACCTGCATCTCTTAAGTTTCCCGTACGAGTTCCTCTCCAAAAATCAGGTCGATCTTCTTCTATTTCATAGGCAGGTTTAAATAGTAACTTGGGATTTATCTTGGTTACAAATGCTTTTGCTGAGTCCCCCAAAGATTCATGGTATACAATTACATTTCCCAAATATTCTTGATTGGACTCAATGTCTTGTTTTATTTTTTGTAGAACCTTAGTCTCCAATTGCTTAAGTTTACGATCTTCATTCCAGTTATTAGCCCACAATCCTAAAAATACTCCAAGCATTACAGGCAACATTTGAAGAAAAATATTGGAAATGAAATTAGGTTTGGAAGGCTTATGAGTCACAGTCATGGTTTTATTTTTTTGTAAAATAGGAATTTTAGCTTTTTAATTTCACAAAAATCTCCTAAAACCTTTTAGTTTTGTTCTTTCAAAATAATAACGATTCATAAGTAATTTTTAATAAATAAAAT
>CAYGRM010000339.1:0-7372 GCA_964352225.1 uncultured Saprospiraceae bacterium
TTTTTTGTAATTATATTGTTAGGGTGGTCGCTTAGAGTAAACACGGTTCAGAGGTAGCTGCGATGTTTTTATACTTATTGGCTTGTGGCGAGCGGAGAGCGTATGTGAACCATCAAACTGAACAGATGACATATCTAAATATGCTTTGTTCAAAATTAGAAGATGTGTCCACATTTTTTTCCATGAACTATCTTTTGACCATTTATTAAAGTGATAATAGACTGAATTCCAAGAAATTAGAATTCGTCTACAAAATGCAGAAATGGGAAGTTCTCGCCATTGGCATCCACTTTTCAGACGATAAATAATTGCTTTTACAATTCGCCAAAGTGGTACTTTTGTTTTTCTACCTAAAGGACTTTGGCTTAAGTAAGGAAGCAAGTTTTTTGTTATGAACTTTTTAGATAATTTTACATACATGTTGCAAGAGGTTTTAAATCGTTTGTGTGAGAACTAACAATTTATCGCTTTTGCAACATTTTTTAATCCCTCTTTTGTGATTACTTTTTAAACTACTTCATACATTGTTTTTTTTATTCGGAAAAAATACATACATTTATTTTTCACTTTAAACATTCCTTCAATTGGAATCCAGCCGTTTAAAGTTGAATCAACTGAAGTTATCTAAATTCATTTAAATTATTACACTACTATTTTTTAATCGTGTTAAGTGCCATTAAGTCGTACTAGGTACTTTGCCAAAAAATCGTACTAACTTTTTGAGCTTGCCAAAAGAGTGGTAATTTAAGTTGTACGTTTGCCATATTCCAAAAAACACTTCCGATTAAAATCTCCTTAGAAATTCCTTTTATAGGAATTTTCTGGAGTAAAAGTTCTTTGTCATCATGAATATTTAACATCAAAGTTTCACGATCAAAAGTGATTACTACTTGAGTATTTTTTTTTGCTTTACCGGCATGATACTGATTACCTCCTAGGGTGATCGTTTTGTTTTTGCTTGTCCACCGATACCATTTACCTTTTTGTAAAAAATCATAAATTCTTTTGATATCGATTAACTTGTCCTCTAGATGAGGATGATAAAAACGACCAGAGTGTTTTTTTTGAGCAAAAGCATAAGGTGTCTGATTTTCTAAACTAGAACATGGAAAGGTCTGGTTTAAAAATTTACGTCTTTGCTGACAGAAACTAAATAACTGCTCCCAGTTAGCATGTTCAATTCCTTGTATCGCTTGTCGTTCTATGGTTTGATGCATTCTTTTTACTCTAGCCTGATCAGTAGGCTGATGAATTCGGCTCAATGTCTTAGATATGCCTAATCCAATTAACCATAGATGGAAAAGAGTTGGAAAAGGGGAACCTCCTTTATTTTCATGAAAAACACTCTCGTGGTCAGTTTGTATGATTTCTGGAAGCCCATTTTCCATAAATGCTAATCGTAAAGCAGCTTGATAAGCTATGCGTTTGGAATAACCATAGATACTTTTTTTCCTATTTGGAAAAGCCATACAATAAATTCGGCTGTATACATCCTTGATATTGATCATAGCTATTGACTACAAAATTACCCTGTGCGTCTAGTTCCCAAATATGATGAGGTCTTTCAGCTTTTTTTAATTGGCTATCTGGCATTGCTATTTGTTTATCATAGCGTTTGACTAATCCGTAAGTTTTAAGCAAACGGCCAATAGATCTTATACTTGGTATAATCAAGTCAACAAATCTAGGATCTTTTTGAAGTTCCGTATGGATTATTCTTGTTCCCCAACTGGGGTATTTTTTCCGTAGGTCTAAAATATACCGTTTTATTGGGGCATTAAA
This sequence comes from uncultured Saprospiraceae bacterium, assembly GCA_964352225.1. GTDB lineage: Bacteria > Bacteroidota > Bacteroidia > Chitinophagales > Saprospiraceae > CAJQQY01. Next base: position 1,783 of record CAYGRM010000339.1, read on the forward strand.
TGTAGGTAATACTCCTTCCTGAGTAGGGCGTCCAAGTACTGAATGTATCGCCCCTTTTTTTGGAGGCGTTGTCGCCATTTACGAACAGTCCATATTGATATATTTAAACGGGTGGCAATTTCTTGGCTTTTTAACCCTTTTACTGCTAGTTGTTTAATCTCTAGTCGAGTTTCCAATGATGTCAATTTATTCATGATAGGCTCTCTTTTGAGCACTAAAGTTAGTACGACTTTTTGGCAATTTAACTTAGTACGACTTAATGGCACTCAGCAATCGCAAAAAAAATAAGGAGCAACTCTTTTTTTTAAAGAGGATTATTGACTCATTCAATAGTTTAATCTTGCGATGTCCATTGATATCGAAATGGATATACAGCGTTATGCTTTTTCCTAACACGAATACTTAATTTGAAAAATTAAAATTAAAATTAAAATTATAAATATGGAAAAACAAATCATGGAAGGAACGGTAGGTGAAATCAGGATGTTCGCTGGTAAAAAACCTCCCAAAAACTGGGCTTTTTGCCACGGTCAACTTATTGACATGCGGGAGCACGAAGAACTGTACGCTATTTTCGGAACGACCTATGGAGGGGATGGTATCCATACGATTGCGCTCCCCGACCTACGTGGGCGGGTTCCTATTGGAAGTAATATTGATGAAGGTTACTATAATGATGAGCCTATAAAAGAACCAGTAGGACCTAATTTCTTTCTTGAATTCCCAGAATATCTTTTGCCCGGCGATATGGGAGGAGAAAGTAAGGCCCAAATGTCATGGAATAATCTTCCACCTCACGGACATGAGCTCGAAGTAAGGGTTACTAACAAGGAAGCAAACACTACAAATCCTAATTCAATTTTAGCAAAAAATAAATTAAAAATTTTCACTCCAGATGATGCTATTAGAAGTAATCACCCTGATTGGAAAAGTAAAAGATTAGAATGCGAAATGGAAGGTGAAGGTGCTCCTTTTGAAAATACGGCTCCTTCTTTGGGAATCAACTATATTATAGCTATTAAAGGAGTAATGCCAGAAACTAATCAATTGTAATTTTTTTAAAATATTCTAGAAACTGTTTTGAAATTAATTGCAGATTTTTTTATGCCTCTTTTTTCGCCATACTTCAGCTTTTTTTCGAACAATAGCTCAGGCTATTCTACTCAAAAAGAGCTTCGTCTGACGAAAAAATCTACTATAAAAAATTTCCACACTAATTTCAAAACAGTTTCTTAAAAACCAATTTTTAATTATGGAAGGAACATTAGGTGAAATCAGACTTTTTGCAGGAGATGTGGTACCAGTAAACTGGGCATTATGTAAAGGTCAAGCAATGTCAATCACTCAAAATTCAGCTTTGTATGCTGTTATAGGTAATACCTTTGGTGGTCTTAAAACAGAAAATGAGTTTTACCTCCCTGATTTTAGAGGAAGAAGTGCGTTAACCTGGGACTCTATGGATGAGCCAGATTACATAGGGAAATATTCTACTCAAATAGGTGGACGATATGCTAAAAGGATTAATGATTGGGATCTTCCTGAACATAGTCATATAGTTAACATCCCAGTTAATTCTGAAGATCCAAATGAAAGCGATCCGGTCAATTTTTTAGCAAAGGAATTGATCTATCACGATGGAGAATCTTCAGAGGGAAACTTAATTCGTTTTTCTAGAGATTTAGTAGGAAATGGAAAATATGGAGAATCTGTCCCACCCACCCCCGTCAATAACATGCAACCTTTCCTAGTGGTCAATCATATCATTTGTATTAAAGGAAAATTTTCATCTTTTGAGTAACAATTACATCATAAAACTTACAAAATCATGAAAGGATATTTAGGAGAAATTCGAATTTTTACAGGAAAGAGAACACCTAATCTATGGGCTCCATGTAATGGAGCAACTTTGAAAATAAACGAGTATCCCCAACTCTATGAAATATTAGGTGATACATACGGAGGGGACAATAAAACCACCTTTGCACTTCCTGACTTAAGATACAAATTTGCAGTTGGAACAGGGGAAGGTGATATGATAGACAAAGTTGATTTAGGTCAAAAATTTGGAAAAAAGACCGTTAAATTAACTAAAGCCAATATACCACCACATCAACATGAGGTATTTTTAGCTGTTTTAAATGATGATTTAGTAGTGAGGGAAGAATCAAAAATAAAGGAGTGGTTCGGTAGTAGTGTGCTATCTCCAATTCATACCATCTTATCCAAAGGTAAAGTTTATAATAAAACATCTACTCCTGGACAATACCTAAAGGGCACTTCTTTAAAAAAAAGTGATGCAGCAAGAGATCAAGGGTTAGATAATTATCAACCTTTTGTAGCGTGTTCTCATATTATTTGTATAGGTGGAATTCCTCCTTTACTGGAAGAGTAAATCACTTACTCTATAGGCCATTACGTATACTAAACTTTCAAAGTTTAGTATACGTGTACGTACCCCCTGATACGCATTCATCTTTAATAATCAAAAAAATCAAAATAACCATGAAAAGAATGATCGGTGAGATAAAAATTTTTACAAGTATAGATTGCTTGGAAAACTGGGTTGATTGTGATGGTAGGCTATTGGATAAAAGTGACCATCCGAAATTATTTGAAGTACTACAATATGCTTACGGAGGAGATGGAGATTCTAAATTTGCAATTCCTGATTTAAGGGGTAGAATACCGGTTGGTACAGGTAGTTTCAATCGTGCAGTTCCAGGTGCTAAGCCAGATCCAAGCAAGAAATATGGAGTGGAAATAGAAGTAGTTCCCTTTAATGTAGGAGATAAAGGGGGGACCAATACCTCAAAAATAGAAATCGAACATATGCCTCCCCATCATCACGTCGCAACCATTGATGTTAGTGTGGAAGAGGCAGAAGAGACTTCTCCTTCACTTACTTTAGCTAAAAGTACCCTTTTTAATGAGGATGCTTCTGAAGATCAATACTTAGGGGGAATAGTAAGTAGCTCTGTTGGTTCAGGAGAATCTTTCACCAATAATGCTCCTACCATTGGGCTTCGCTATTGTATTTCAATAAAGGAAGAAGAGGAAAAAGAGGAAGAAAAAATTGATTATATGATAGGAGAAATCCGGCTATTTGCTGGTGCTACTCCTCCGGAAGGGTGGATAATATGTGGTGGACAAAAACTAGAAATTAGTAAAAATACTGCATTATTTTCCTTAATGGGTACTAATTGGGGAGGAAACGGCAGAACTGATTTTGTGATACCCAATTTTCAATGCAGAGCTGGAATTGGATCTAATCTTTCAGGTAGTCAATACCAGGCACATTTAAAGACAAGTAATGGTATTGAAGTTTCGCTATGCATGAAAAGGTTTTGGGCCGCTCCATTAGGCAATAATGCATTTGGAGGGGGAGGGACATATTTTAAAAAACTATCTCCACATCAAATTCCACCTCATCATCATGACTATAAAGTAAAAGTTAGTACTGAAGACGCTGAAGAAAGTACGCCAAGTCACGTATTAGCACAGGGGAAATATTATAATGAAGAAGCCTCTCCTGGAGCTAAACTTGGAGGAGTTGTTTGTGAAACGGTAGGAGAAGGTAAACCTTTAACTAATTATCAACCCTATCTTACGGTTAATTATATCATTTGTGTAAGGGGGGGTTATCCCAGCCGCTCTTAGTAGTTATTGCAAGTTGCGAACTTTTTTTATCGAACGAAAAGCGTCCTTTTTTAAGTCGAAATCAAAGACCTGCCTGCCGGCAAAGGCAGGTTTTTCATTAAAATATCCGTTTTTATTCGACAGTTCGCAACTTAGGTTAGTTAAATCATTTTAGAACAAAATTAAAAATTATTAAAATGGAAGGTTATTTAGGAGAAATCCGCATGTTTACTGGTCCTTTTGCCCCAAGAGGCTGGATGTACTGCCACGGTCAATTGCTTGCTATCAGTCAAAACACAGCTTTATTTCATTTGCTCGGAAAGACTTATGGAGGTGATGGAAGAACCACTTTTGGTTTGCCAGATTTAAGAGGAAGATTTGTGGCAGGAATTGGGAATGCTGATGGTTTGAAAAAAGTGAATTTGGGTGAAATGTATGGAGAGCCGACCATCACGTTAAAGGTGGAAAATTTACCGCCTCATAAACACGAACTAAAGATAAAGGTAAGTACCGAGGATGCCGAAGAATCTAACCCCACTCACGTATTGGCTAGTGCTATGGCATATAATGAGGATCCTACCGAAGGTGTGTTTCTAAGTGGGGTGAGAGATGAAACACGATTTTATAATAATAGTCGTCCTATAAATAATTATGGACCTTATATGGAGATAAGATACATAATATGTGTCTATGGTACATATCCAAGGCTAAAACAATCATAACTTAAATCTATAGTTAAGCAATAAGAGCTTTTTGAAAAAAGGGCCTAGTTTATAGGCAATTCTTATTTTACTAAAATACGGCAACGGAGAAAACAATGTACTGACATGGGAGGTATTGATTTAAGCGAAATGAAAAAAAGAGATAGGAAAATACTTATCAGCGATTTGTCAAATAAGACAGGACTTAAGTTAAATTATAGTAATAATACAGGTCTCTTAAGTATCATAGGAAAGAGAAAGTTGAAACAAGATGAAAAGATAAGTTCGACTGCAGCTGATGATTTATGTTATGCAATAAGTGACTGCAAAAGGACTATTAGTGTGAAATATTTAGAGGGTATATTGCAAGTTGATGCAATTGGAGGTAATATGATTTTTTTTGATGGTGAAAATATTGACCAACTCCAAAATTCAACCAAACTGGATAAGGATGGAGATAATATCACCGGTACCATGGGATATGCGCTCAGTTTTTTCCATGAGTTAGGACATACAAGTGGTGCTAAAGGCGGATTTAGAATAGATGAAGAAGATGGTGTAAGTTCTATTAGAGAGAGAAGATTTAAAAATCCTATTGGTGGTAATGTTGCATATCTGAATATTATTAGAGACGAACTAGGATTAGCTAAGCGAGCACAGTATTCTCCCTTTCGAGTGGATATGGGAGATGGAACAATTAAAGAAGTTATTCCGTTCAGCCAATCCGCCCTTCAGCAATTAAGAGCGCATACCAATAAAAAGACAGGAACTACCTCCAGAAGTGGTTTACCTTCAAGTATTCATGACAAATATATTATTACTGGAATTTTTTAAAACCACCTTCTATAATATATATATGTGTGTTGGTTTTGCATAATCTAAATAACTAATGACATGAGTCTGTTCTTGAAATATTATAATTTCCATTCGCATCTACTACAGCACTTGTCTCTGCATTCTTGAACATAATGTTACTACTACCTAGACCAGTCGTTTCAGTTGACTGATTGAACGTTCCTTTTTTGTAAGCGCTTACATTCTGCACTAAATTTTGTCCAAAAACAAGATCAGGATGAGTGCCGTCCACGCCACTATCATTTACAACTACCCCGCTAGCGCTGAGTCTCTAGGTTGTTTTTAATTTTTTGTAATTACATTGTTAGGGTAATCGCTTAAAAGTAAACACGGTCCAGAGAACCCTATGGTATATACACGAAAGGGCACTAGTTCCAATTCAATTTCCTTATATTTCC
>CAYGRM010000340.1:0-7353 GCA_964352225.1 uncultured Saprospiraceae bacterium
ATCAAGAAGAAAAAAATGCTGATTACTTGCTAATTGATTTTAAATTAAAAGCTAATGATCATTTTGGGGAAGATTTTGAGCATCTACTAGCTTGGCAAATGGATCTGAAATTTGATCCTACACTTTTAGCTTTTGAAAAAATAGACCGTACATCTTTACCTAATTTTAATGAAAATAATGTTGGGATTAGATTTTTAGAAAATGGCATATTGCCCCTAGTTTGGGTAAATCCTAAAAAGGAAAATGAGCAGGAAGTATCCTTAAGAGATGAAGTACTCTTTACGCTTAAGTTTAAAGTGAATCGTAATCTAGATGTTGCGGAAAATCTTATTTCGATTGAGAAAAATAGGATGAAAAATTCGGCATTTAAAAGTGGCCAAACTTCAGGTGTAAATGTATTGTTAGAAAAAACAAAATCCGAAAAGCAGGAAGAGTTAAAATGGAAAGCGTATTCAAATTATCCCAATCCATTTAATGAGTTTACTACAATTGAGTTCCACTTGTCAGAATCTGAAAAAGTAACTATTTCTATTTTCGATGTGAATGGAAAATTAGTATTTCGACTAGAAGATTTTTATGAAAAAGGAGAACATAAAATTCGAGTTGATGAAACCAATTTACCGCATTTAGGACTATTTCATTATCAATTGGAAACAGCTAAAAATCAATCTTCAGGTAAAATGATTTTCATGAAATAAGCAAACCTCATGAACTAAGAATCGAGCCTCGTAAGTCTGACTTACGAGGTTTTTTTTGTTACAGATGAGACTAGTAGCAGTCAAAGGAGAAGGTCAACAAATACTTTGTCAAATATTTTATTTTGCAAAAGATCATGACCGATTAGAGTCAAGCGCTACAATTTGATTAGCCAAATTAGTAACCTGAGCAAAATATTTTCCTTTATCGTTGACTCTACTCCATTCATCTTTGTAATCGAGATCGTAGAATGGAAAGAAGTTTTTAAAGGTTAGTGAGGCTCTTAGTTTAGATTCTTCAAATGGCATTTTATCTACTAAAAAAGTATGTTGTAATGAATTTAGATCTTCTCTTTTTAAAAATAAATTAAATTCTTTTTGGCAATAGTCAGAAAGAAAGTAGGCAGGGGTGCCAATGATAATAAAAATATCTGTAGAGCGTATATATTTGATAGTCAAGAGGTTAGGACTTTCGAATTGTTTGTTGTGGAAAATCGTAACAGGTGTTATGTTGCCTAGCAAAAAGGAAATCTCGTTTTCCAAATCATCTTTAAATGCACTTACCCAAGCTCGATTATCATCTTCGAAATTTTGATTATCGACATAGGCATAACTCAAATATATTTTTGTAGGTCTGTGTTTTTTACTACTCATCTTTAGCTATTCATCTTCGTTTTGAAAACCAAATTTAAAAGTTTTTCCCCTAGGATTTACATTTCCAAATTGATCTGTAAACTCGACGCCAATAAATTCTAGCTCAAGTGATAAATCATTAGGATTTGAATCCTTTTGTTTCGTTGCGACGATGGTCGCAGGTATACTTCCTGATTGTCGAGAGGATTGGACGAAGCCATTTCCATCTACGATTTTCCAATTACCCTCTGGGCCGAAAATGGCGAAGGTGTATTTATTATCATTAATTTCTCGAAGCCAGATGGTTGGATATTTGAAATCGTAAAAGCCCCAATCGGAATCGAACCAGTATTCTTTACCTTTAAAAGGAAGCAAAGGTGATGCTGTATTTTGTGGATTAAGAAGTGGGGGATATATTTTTTGTAAAGAATCTATATTTTGATCTTTCACTTTTTGAGGGAATAGATTATTGGCGAAATTAATATTTTTATAAAAAAGGTTACTGGCGTTTTGCGTCATGGAATTATAAGCAATCAGCAAATTGCGACTGTTGGGTGAACAAGTAAATCCAGGGCCTCGATTCCAACTTATGTGATTGTGCATAATTTTTAAATCATGATTCCCCCAATCAACAACTCCGGCATTTAGATTAAAAGTAACTTTATTGTTATAAATTTCACCGGTCACTTCATTTTCTAAAATCACTCCGGCATTATTATGAGTGATGTTATTATTTTCTAAAATGATATCTTTTGAATATTTGACGATTAAACCGGCGGCTCTGATTTCCCCAAATTTAGTATCAATTGGTTGAGAGCATTTATAAATTTTATTTTTATCTCCGTTTTTGCATCGAAAGTTATAGCTAAGATTAGAATTGTTGATTCTTAAACTATCAGCTTGATCTGCTAAAATTCCGAGGTAATAACCTTGGAGGTTTAGATTTTTGATTTCAATGTTTTTTCCCTTGACTAAAATTCCAATTCCATAAAATTCATTTGGAAGGATTTTATCATTCGAGCCTTTTAATGTAGCACCCTGAAAATTAACGATAATGTTTTCGCCCTCAATGATAATGACAGGATTATGATCACTTCCATTAATTCTAAAAGTATCAGGTAATATTGTCACCGACTCTGTAATTACCATTCCCTTTTCTAAGCTAATATTCTCTGTATTTTTTTTACAAGAAAAAAAAATAAGTATGAAGAGAAGAAAGAAAAAATAGCTAATTTTTTTCATAAAAAATTAAATTTTTTTGATTCGTGACTACTGAAATTAATCTAATGTAATAGTGCTTTTGCAATTAAAAGTAGCCGTTTTGGACTTATCTCACCGTAATTCATTCACAAAATTAGATTATTTTTAAAAAAGTAAATATTTATTATTTTTTAATTCGAAAAAAATAAATATGTGTAAAGAGTTGTTGTTGAATGATTTAGGGTAATGCTTTTACAAAAGTAATAATATGACACGGATTTTTACTTCTTCAAACAGGAAAATTAAGCTTGTTACAGATGTGGAATTGGTTTATTTTTATAGTCGAAAACTATTGTTGCACTAAATGTGTGACATTTAAATCAGTATTCCCCCTCCTTTATATTTACTGATTTTTAGTGTTTTCCCGAATTTGAAAAAACAATTTTCCTCCCAATTTTTAAAAAAAATAGTGACTTCAGAATCTTCCAGTTATATGGACAGATTCGAGTTCTTTTTATTTAAGCCCCATCAACTCTGACCTCCTTTAGGAAATAATTTTACAGAAATAATTTATAAGCGAATTCTTTATTGAATTTCATTTTTTACCAAATTAACAACATCATGTTCCCAAAATTTTACACTTTTTCTACTTCAAAAAGTATTTTTCTAGCCTTACTTTCTTGCTGTTTTCTATTGGTATTGACATCATTTAATTTAGATGATGAGTCAGCGAATAAGGCCAATTTAAATGCAGATGAAGAAGAATGCAATTTGACACTTACTGTTGAAAATCAAGGGGAGTGTCCTTTGCATTTATATGAATGGTTGCAGTCAGGAGACGTATTTGAAGCGATCATCCAACCGGGTGAAAGTTACTCAGTTGAAACGGAGGAGGATGCTATGTGGAGAGTCACTAATGGAGACTTTAATAATTTAGTTTATGATGAAAATATCATTGCTACATTATGCCCAGAGGAAACTTGGGTGACATTTCCAGTTTATTGTAATCCACCAATGACTAGTTGGGATTTTGATTGTAATAGTGGTGAAAAAGTTGAAATAGTTGGAGAGGGAATCAATAATGATATTCCTCATTCACTTTTTTTTGATAACAGTTCTAATATATATAAGACCGTAGTAGAGGTAGTTTATAAAGGTGGAAATCCAGGATCTCAAATTGTAATTTTTGATAATGATGGTAATCCATTTAGTGCCTATCGAGAAGCGGTACCTGGATCAAGTTCAAATGTTTGGGTCTATCGAACGACGATGCCGGGAACACCTTCAGCTAGCATTTACAATCAAACTAATCAGGATAATGCACAATCAATGGTGGCTTATTTGTTTCGGGAAAATGTTCCTTCAACTGAGCAATCAGGTGTATTTACTTATTTGAGTGGATATAATAATTTGGAGACAATGACTTTCGATATTCCAGTTGCAGCAGAAGCAAGAGATATTGTGTTGACTGTGCCAATTTCAGAATTGACTGATGATGGACGATACTTATTGTTAGAGGCAAGTGCAGGTGGAGTTTCAAATCAAACATTTGTTTATGGGCCTAGTAATACTTTAGGATGTTGTTTGGATTTGGTAGAAGTAGTTTTAAATAATGTGCCTGCAACAGCAACGCAAGTAACTTTAAATATTGATACAAGACATAATCAAAATGGACAAAGTGTAAACGGTCAATCTTATGTGTTGGCAGGAGCTGTAGAAATTGATGGAGAGTGTACAACAACTCCGCCGACAGGAGCTTCTTGTGAGTTGAATGATCATGGTGCGGATTCAGGTTCAGAAACTCGACTGTTATGGCTCAATTTGCCAGGAGAGTCTCCTGAAATTTCAAGGTATTCTGTAGTTAATAATAGTTCTAATTTTGTAGAAAATAATGATGGAACTGCATTGATTACAGGTACTGCTGAAAATATTAATGATCCTTCTTACCAATGGCAATATAATGTGAGATTAATTAATAAAAGAAATTGGACGGAATGGTCTGCACTAGGAAGATCTTATAAAGATGCCAATAATACAGGTGCTTACCCTACCTGGAGTTACTACGAAGTAGATAATTCCGATAGTTACTTTACAGGTTTGGGAGGACATGCTGGTCAATCATTGATGATTACTCACAACCCAGGTGATTTTGAGTTTGGTTTTCAAGTAGGAACTGGTGCTAATGATAAAAATGCAAACTATGGTCTTTCTGGTTGGTTTTCGTTTAGTGGAGCATTTGAAGGAAATGGTGACTTCAACGGAAATTTAGAAAATTGTGGATTGGAAAAACCAGAATGTACTGAATTTGAAGGAATGAAATCTGATGCAAACTTTGGTCAGAATAATGGAAAAATTGTAGTAACAAGTTTAGACAGAGCAGCTAATTATAGATTGTTTTTAAATGGAAATTTAATTGCTGAAAATGAAGGAGCAAGTTATATTATTTCAGATTTGGCTCCAGGAACATATACTGTTTTAGCAAAAGGTTTTGACAGTCAATGGGGACAAGGATGTGAAAAACCATTCACATTTACAATTAATGAAGTAGGTGGAAATAATGATTGTGAAATCACTCCTCCGTTTGATTTGAATTTGACTTGTACAGATGATTTATCTCCAGATTTTACTGGTTACCCATCGATCAATTGTGATAATGGAGGAAGTTGTGCGAGAACTGCGGGTTATCATGAATTGAACTATGAAGTTTTTGCAGGTAGTACAAGCGAGTGGTCATTTGATCAAGGATGGCAAATAGGAAGTGGATGTACACCTAGTTGTGGTTTAGCACCAAACGCATTTATTGATTTTACTAATTTTCAATATTCATATGATCGTAGTTTGACTTCGCCAGTTTTTGATGCTTGTTGCATGGACAATATTCAAATTGATTATTGTGTTCGGTCAGATTTATTTACCAATGATTATAATAATGCACCTATTCAATATTTGGATGTTCAATACAAAATTGGAAATGGAAGTTGGACAACCATCAATACTTACGAAAGTGAAAATGGTGCTACTAATGATTTTAACGAAGAAGATTTAAATATACCAGGAGCTGCTGGAGCGCAATTACGTATTCGATTTAGAGCTCGTGGAAATGGAGGAAGTTTCACTTTAGGTGGATGGGGAGTTGATCGATTACGAGTAGAAGGTTATTCTTCTGGATGTTCTACAACACTTTCTCCTTCTGATTATGATTTGACTTATAGTGATGATGAGAGTGGTGCTTGTCCAAAAGTAATCGTTCGAACTTGGACAGCTACACCAAATAATTCTGTTGATAATTGTACTCCATCTACATTAGTAAAATATGACATGGATGCGTGTACCTCTTTTGGTTCAGATGGATCTAATTATGACTATAGTGAATTTACTCCAACTTACCCTAATGCTGCCAATTGTGTAAATGTATCAGCATCAGGTGTTTATAGAAACTCTGGAGCTCATTCATGTATAGCAGGACAGGGTGGTTCAACAGCTGCTGCTTGTTTTGGAGTAGGTGGATTGACTTCTTTCCATGATAATAGTTCAAAGGCAATTCGTTTTGAGGTGACGATAGATCCAGCAGATGCTGGTCGATTAACTGCTTTGAAATTTCACGAAATGGCTCCTGATTATTTTGATCATTTGAGTGGAAACTCAGGGACTAATAATTATCCTCAAAAGTATGGCGTAAGAGTTCTGAAAAATGGTGTTGAAGTATTTAAACAAATAAATATTAATACAACTCAAAGTTGGTCATTGGAAAGTTTTGATTTTTCAAATAATCCGAACTTTGAAATTTTATCAACAAGTACTTTCCAATTTGAATTATTGTCTTACGATGCTATTGGTAATGGAGGACAAATTTCAGCTTGGGATTTAGATAACATCCGAGTAGAGGGATGTTGTGGTTCTGGAGTTGGTTCAGATGTTTTGACTACCACTCAGATCATTACTGTCAATGACCAAACTGCACCAGATGTAGCTAATATTCCTGCTAATGTAACCATTGAATGTAATGAAACAGAACCAATCGTTGCTCCTACATTTATAGATATTTGTGATAATGATTTAGATATTATTTTTGCAGAAAATATTCAAACAGGATTGTGTGATGATAATTATACTATTGTAAGAACATGGACTGCAACCGATGATTGTGGAAATGCTCGAACAGCAACTCAATTAATTACTTTAATTGACTCAACGGATCCAGTATTTTCTGACCTTCCTAATAATATGACAGCGGAGTGCGATGCAGTTCCTGCACCAGTAACTTTGACTGCAACTGATAATTGTGATGATGATGTTTTGGTTTCTTTTAATGAAAATAGAATCAATGGAAGCTGTGAAGATAATTATCAATTAGAAAGAATTTGGATAGCAACTGACAACTGTGGTAATACAGTATCTCATACTCAAATCATTACGGTTTCAGATATGACGCCACCGGTTTTCGAACCATTGGCTGATGTAACTTTGGAATGTAGTGATGACTTGACTGCACCAAGTCCAGTTGCTAATGATAACTGTGATACAGATGTAATGATTATTTTAAATGATGAATTTACATCTGCGCTTTCTTGCACAGATAATTATACAATCACCCGAATTTGGACTGCAACAGATAACTGTGGCAATCAATCTACTTTGACCCAAGTAGCAACTGTTCAAGATACGCAAGCACCAACGATTTCAGTTCCTGCGGATCAAACAGTTGAATGTGATGCGCTTCCTGCGATACCAACTCCAATTGTAAATGACAATTGTGATAATGATGTTTTAGTGAATTTCAACGAAGCATTTGTTCCTGGAAGTTGTGATAATAGTTTCACTTTAA
>CAYGRM010000341.1:0-7336 GCA_964352225.1 uncultured Saprospiraceae bacterium
TCCTTCTGAATTTACATTTTCATAAGTGCCACCTGGATAATGAAATGTCGCTAATATCAACAAAAATGTGCCGATTATTATCCCTATCAGGATTGCGTATTTTTTCATCATTGATTTTTATTATTTGAAGAATTCGTTTGATTTGAATGTTTTTTCTTTTTTTTAATAACCCTGCTGTCCAATACAACATCAAGCCTCCAACACTTCCACTCTCTGCTCGTTAGCAGCCTTGCTGGTACACGAACAATAGCAGCGGATTTCATCCGATAGCCTAAAAGTACAAAAAGAAAAAAAGCTAATACTCTTGTATACTTGTAGACTGACGGATAGAATCCGTTATCTATATTCGTGTAACACTTTAAGTGTTAACGAGCAATTGGGTTGTATTGCGCAGCTGGCGAAAAGCGACGAAAAACTAATGGTAAAATCAAAAATATAAAGCTGAATTATAAATCTTCCCGCTCTCTTCTCAAAAAAAAGAGCACCTCGTTATCTTAACCGTCCTGCCTGTCTAAATCGAAAACGCATCCTGAAATATTTAACCCGCTTCGTTCAATACATCCGTATGGACAAGGGCTGATCGTCGGGCGTTGCCACGACGATCAGCCCTTAATATTGTACACAGTTATCATTCTTTTAACATCCAATTAATTAAGTCTTCTTTGTCAACAATTGACCAACTATGTGGGTGTCTATCTCCATTAGCTCTATAGCCTTTGTTTTTAGTGGGTATATATTCAACACTCTCAAATCCTTTCTTTTTAAGACTTGCAGATAGTTTTTCGATATAAAAGGCGTTCATTTGTTCATAATCAGCCATTCGATTTTCTTTCCACCAAAGAGTATCTGGTTCTGTATAAAGCCTAATTTTAGTTCGTTTTAATTTTTTTAAATTAGAAGTATTATCCGTGCTGTATGTGAAGACAGACTTTGTCTCATATTTTCCAATATTATTTTTTGGATTTCCGAAGTTATTACCCAAAGTTTCTAACAGCCAAGTGCTTTCTTGAATTGAAGGTTCTGAAAAATTTTGTTCTATATTTTTTTCTGAAGATTTGTACATAGCAACCAAATCTATTGGTGAATCCACAATAAATACGCCTTTTGGGTCAATATAGAATTGCTTCATCCCAACGATAAAATTGCTTACTAAGAGACTGACAACTCCACCACTTGAAAAACCTCCGATAAAAATTTTGTCGGTCGGTAACTGGTTTTCAACAATTACGTTTTGCAATTTTTGTGCAAGTTCCTTTTTTTCTCTTTCCTCAAGCCATAGTTTCTGGTTAAAGTTGAATAATAATACCGCAATACTATTTTCTCTTGCAATATCAAGGATTTGAAACTCCCTTTTTATATCATCAGAATTTTCAGGATAACCTCCGAATAAAATTAAAACAGCCTTTACTTCTTTGTTTGGCTTATAAAGTTCATAGTCTTCTTCTATGATTTCAATGAACTCTAATTTTTCAGAGGTTGATTTTTCTCTTTCTTGTTTGTTCTGTTTACAAGAAGCAAGTCCAATGATAGTCAGAATTAAAATTATTGATACTTTTTTCATTCGTCTAATTATGTACAACACTTGCATCTCCACAAGTCCTATTACGTATATATCTTGTATATCTTTGCTAAGATATTATTTTCCAGCATATACACCCAAATAACTTTTTAAAATGCTACTCGTTAGTGCTATTGGATATATTTAAATGTTGAAGTTTGCCTACTTAATCAATTCCAGCAACACATCAACTAGCTTATTCTCCTTCATTTGCAGATTATCGCTGGTGCTATCGCTTGTATGTTTGTTTTAGATTAGGAAACAAACATACAAGCGATAGCACCAGCGGATTTTTTTTTATAGGAAATAACTGTTTTTTAACTTCTAAACAAAACATATCCAACAGTAAACTCATAACGATTATTTCCTATAGGAAACAAATCAGTTTCATACTTTGAAAGCACCTTCGAATAAATTAAATTAAACCTAAACCGTTTGACTGGAATAGAAATCCTACTATTTACACCATACATAAACTCTCTACCATCGTTTAGATAATGAATATTTTCTGGTCGGTTATTTTCCGCTATTTTACTTTGGAAAAATTTGGCAGTAATTGATGGACCAATTCCAATATGAATATATTTGTGAATCGGATAATTCAAAATAAAATCAAAATTTAAGTCGAAATGTTTGAATTCAAAATATGTAGGAAGATAGTTATCTGTGTGATATGAAATATTTTCCCTATCAGTATAAGAAACTTTACAACCAACAGTAAATTTTTTAGAAATTGGAACCATTCCTGAAATACCAAATTGATACGTTACTTTTTTTGAGTGATGCTTATAGATATTTCCTTGAATATAGAAAGGCAAATAACTTATGCCTATTTCTGGACCTATTGTGACTTGACTTTTTATATTTGAAAAAAGAAAACAGCAATAAATAAAAATGATTAATTTTTTCATCTATTATATTATTTTGATTGGGAGGAAGGACGGCTCGCATAAACGGCATAGCCAGCTTTTGCTGGCTATGAACATTTTATGCTTTGTTGGGCGTTCCCCTTCTTTTTATTCTTTAGGTCCAGCATCTCTTCCTTTTGGATGATTTGCTTTAATATTCCGGGCAGCTTTATCTGCTGTCTCTGCTATTCTCTTCTGTCTGGTCGATGCTTGCTTGGCATTCTTAATCCATTCGAGAATATTCCTTTTGGAAGAATTCGGAAAACGTTCATAATAGTATTTCGTTTTCTCTTTAACATTGAGTGCTTTTTCAAGGTCTGGTGGTACGATTAATTTTTCTACATCATCAAGAAAATTCCAAGCTCCATTTTCTTTCGCTTTTTCTACCAAATCAATACCTGAAGCGTGCATTCTCCCTTCATTTGATAGCCTTTTCACTCGTTCCTTGTTTACCTTTGACCAATTACTTTTCGGATTCCTTGGAGATATTCGGTGCATGGTCTTTTGTTCATCTAAATTTTTAGGTAAACTATCCACCCACCCAAATGCTATCAATTCATCTACCATTTCGTCGTAACTAAAGTATGGATTACCTGTGTTTTTTTTCCATTTGACAAGCCATACACTTTCTGATTTATTATAGTTTTTAAGAAGCCATTTTCTTAGTTCAGTAGCTGATTCAGCAAATTTTTTTTCAAGATTATTCATTTACTATTACTTAATTTTTTCTTGGTGACGCACAACACTTGTACCTCCACAAGTCCTATTACGTATATATCTTGTATATCTTTGCTAAGATATTATTTTCCAGCATATACACCCAAATAACTTTTTAAAATGCTACTCGTTAGTGCTAATGGATATATTTAAATGTCGAAGTTTGCCTACTTAATCAATTCCAGCAACGCATCAACTAGCTTATTCTCCTCCATTTGCAGATTATCGCTGGTGCTATCGCTTGTCTGTTTGTTTTAGATTAGGAAAAAAAACTAAAAAAAACATACAAGCGCCAGCGGGGTATTCAACTCCCCTCCACTATCGCGATCTCCTCCTCCGTCAATCCATACAACTCATACACCATCGCATCTATTTCCCGATCCGTTTTATCGATCTCCAGTTGGATCGCTTGTGCTTTGGCTTTTTCTGCATCAAAATATTCTTCCCATTCCGCTTCTTCGGCTAGACCCAATTTGACTTTTTTCTTTTGGAGTTCTTTGATAAATTCGGTAAAGGTGAGGGTGTGCCAGTTTTGGAGTTTGGTGGATAGGTTTTCTATTTCGAATTTTCTTGAGAGAGTTCGTAAAAACTTCTTTTGCTTTGAAATGACTAACTCATAACGATCAATTAAATAATTAACACTTTCCTGTAATTTTACTTGCATCTCTTTCGTTCCCAAACTAATTGGTAATACTTGTAAATGACCTCTTTTTACTTGTGCCATTGTTTTTCCTTTTTCTGGATTTAAAAAGTTTCTAAAGTACCATGTTAGTAATTTTGAATTTAAAATCGCAAGAATATATTTTAAGTTAAACTTATTTTGGTCGTCTCTTAAAATATATAGGTTATCACGACAGATAAATTTTTCATCATCAAAACATGCTATTAATGAATCCCCTGTTTGTCTAATTATAAGTTTTTCATTACATTCAAATTTTGCTGAGTACCTTGGCTCCGCTAACCAATCTCCGTAACTAATCCAATAATTGTTATCCCACAATTTTTGGTATCTATTCATTAAACTACCTCTTAACAAAGGAATAAAACTATCATCTATTTTCTTTTCTTGGACAAATGGTTTAATTCTCATTGTCTCAGCATCTTGAGGAGGTTTACCTTTTCCTTTTTGAAATGGTTTTACACCTTGAACAATTTGAATTAATTCTCCTAATTTTGGATGGATTTCTAATTTTATTTTAATCGGTTTAATTTCATTGGATTCATAAATATTAATTGGTTTTCCATCTTTTTTTATCCATTCTTCTTGGTTAATTTTCTTTGTTATTGTATTAACTGCATCAATAATTTTTATCACAATATCTTTATTGTTTTCATTTTCACGTCTCAAGATATAAATATCAGTTTCCACCGTGGCATCATCGAAAACGAAATAAGAATAATGATTTATTTCAATTACAGAATAAGTATTAAAAACAAATTTTCTGATTTTATCTGTTAATAGAGTTGAAAGCCATGTATTTGGCATTATGTAACCAATAAATCCATTTGATGCTATAAAATCTCTAGTCTTTTCTGTAAAAAGTAAATAACTATCTAATTGATAACTTTGATTCGGGTAATTCTTGTTATAATATTCAATTTCTTTTTTTGTAAATACAGCACCATACGGCGGATTCCCAATCACCACATCAAACCCACCATTTTTAAAAATCTTCGGAAACTCCTCCTCCCATTTAAACGCCTTATCCCCTGCCACCTCGACATCATCAATCAAAGAATTCCCACATTTAATATTATTATTCAGCGAAGTCAACTTCCTCCCCTTTTGTGCCGTCCTCAACCAAAGCGAAAGTTTAGCAATCTCTACCGACTCTTCGTTGATATCCACGCCAAAGAGATTGTTTTCCAAAATAGAATTTTCAATATCACTCAATACCATCGCATCACCAAATAGCTTGGCTTGGAGTTCGTCGATATAGCGATGTTCGCTAATCAGGAACTCTAAGGATTGATTGAGAAAAGCACCACTTCCACAGGCAGGGTCGCAGATGGTAATTTCCAATAACCACTTGCGGTAGTCTTCTAGTTTTTTGACCAATGCTTTTAGCGTAGCTTTCTTTCTGCCTTTGCGTTCCTTTTCATATTCGGTTTCTTGGAGGTCGAGTTCGGTCTTCTTTTCTTCACAAAGTTTTCCTACTGTATTATTTACAATGTATTTGGTGATATATTTTGGCGTATAAAAAACACCATCTTTTTTTCGTTTGCTATTACTTTTGTCCGTCGGAATGCCCTCCAGTTCATTTTGTATTTCTTCGATTTCATTCAAGGAATGCTCAAAGATATGCCCCAGGATATTGACACTCACTTCTGTTTCAAAATCGTAACCGCTTAGTTTTTGAGTATGTTTATACAGTAAGGTGTCATCTATCTTGATATGGTCGAGAATTTCGTCAGGCGCAAATAGTCCACCATTGTAAGCGAAGATATCATGCTTCACTCCTTGGTGTCCCGTGTTCATGTACCCAAAGTATTTTTTGAATCGAGCGTACAAAGGCGTGTAAGCATCCAACTCATCACGGAGTTTTACCCATTGGTCAATGATCTCTCGAATAGAGTTGGGTGGCAATAATCCTCTGTCTTCCGCAAAGAAGATAAAGAGAAAACGGTCTAACAGTTTTTGCGTCTTTTTGAATAAAGTTAGTTTATCATAGTCGGGATTGTTTTGTTGGATACTTTGGAATATCTCATTTCGGAAGAGTGAATAATCTTTGTAAAGTTGTTTGGTGACGTTCTCTTCTTCGGTTAACGATTCGTCTTTGATCTGCTTGGCAGTATTGAGCAAGAGATATTCTGCCGCCACACAGAGGTATAAAATTTCGAATTGGGCACGGTTCAGTTGGAATAGATTAAACTCTTCAAAATCTACGGCATTGTCGATATAGAAGCGGATTTTTTGGAAATTGGAAGTGATGACATACACGCAATCGGGTTGATTATTTTTATAGCCAAATGCTTGACCTTCTACCTTTCCAAGGTCGGTGGTATTCATGCCTTTGAGTTCGATGACTGCCAAGGCATTTCCATTTTGTAAAATAGCGCCATCGGTTTTTTTTGCTCCTTTGACGTTCTTGAGTTCGGTGGTGAGATTGAAATCTGTGGCAGGATTCAAGACATAACCAAAGATCTTAACAAACAAATCCCGTAAAAATCCTTCTTGGTATTGTTCTTCTTTAGAGTTGCGAATGTTTTCTTGAATGACCGCATCATGAAAATGGGTGGTAAACCTTTGCCATGCCTCATCGACTTTGGCTTGGTCTAATCCTTTTAGATATTTTTGGAGAACAGAATTTTGAAATAGACTCATCGTGGTTGTTCGTATTGTTTTGGTTTAGATATTATGCTGCGATATTTTCTTTTGCTGACAAATAATAAAAGTAGAAAGGAATTTTTATAAACTCAAATGTATTTTTTATCAAACTTAATTCTCCCATGTTTTACTAGGCAAAAGTTCCATTTACCTTAAATTGAGCAGAATGGATTTTGAGCGGTAAAAAAGTTTAAATTTTTTATAGTTTTACAAAAAAAAATGAAATGAAAGAAATTCTGGTAGGCGGTAAAAAAGTACGAGTGAAAAAGGTACACGATGTAAGTTATATCTGTATTACGGATATTGTCAAAGGCAATTCTGGCCGTCCGCTTGATTATTTGAAGAATTATATCAAGAATCAGGACAACATTGAATTTCTAAAAGTATGGGAAACGGTGAATAACCCAACTTTTAAAGGGGGTCATGCGGCCACCTTTAAAAGTGAAGCGAGTTTGAATCGAAATATTGTGAGTATCTCCAAATGGATAAAGGCAACTGATGCGGCAGGTTTTGAAATAGAAAAGGGTAAATATGGCGGTACGTATGCACATGAAGAAATTGCGATTCATTTTATGAATTGGTTTGACGCGAGTTTCTATGTTTACTTTATTAAAAAATTCAAAGAGATGTCAAGTGGTGAGTTACAATTTCATATTCGAAAAATTACGGACCATATTGATGAAGCTAGAAATTGGTTGGATACGACTCCTGGGCAAGATCCAAAGATGAATCGAATTAAGGATGTGGAGTAGGTTGGCGTTTAACGTTTTTGATCTTTTTCTTTCGCTCTAACTTTTCTTTTTTAGTTTCCTCCTCGATATCGGT
>CAYGRM010000342.1:0-7283 GCA_964352225.1 uncultured Saprospiraceae bacterium
ACTAATAACTCATTAACCAATAACTTAATAACCAAATGAAATCATCTAGAGCCTATAAATTACTTAGTTGTGATATTTTTTCCTAAAAAGTAAATGTTATTTTAAAAAAAAGTCCTTCCACCTTTATAACCTGGAAGGACTTAGTCTTTATTTTTATAACAAATATTTAATTCCCTACTTATTACAACTCCCAAGTTGATCAGGGTAATTACTATTCCCCACCATAATTACATCTCTTAAATAAGCTGTTGCTCCACTACCATGTCGATGAACATCTACACCTATTTCATTAGTAGATTTATTCATGATGATATTTCGATGCGCAGGACTATTCAAAAGGGAAATAACAAAAGCTGAGGCAGTTCTGTATCCACTATCCAAACATTCACCAAGCATCACGGAAGGATAACCTGCTAGCTCTGCACGGCAAGTTGCAGATCTTCCTTGACTGTCCACATGACCATTAAATTTCCCTTGATCCGTAGCTAAAATTGCGGATGCTTGTGCCAATTTTGCATTTGGCCTTAACAATGGAAGTGGCTTTGGAAGTGACCGCAGATAATTAATTGCAGTTTGTAATTTCTGCATATTTTCGTTTTGGCAATTGGAGTTATTATCATAACAACGCATCATCAAATCATTTCCAACGGCTATGGCTTGGAAGGAATTGTTATTTGGACCAAATTTAGTGTAGCGAAGCTTTGCCAATTCATCAGCGTATGCTCTAGGATTCGCTCGAATGATATTGATTTCAGTAATTATTTTTTGTTCTAATAAATTAAGATTCATATCTACTGGAATATCTGATGAAGGAGCGGGAATATAAGATTGTGCACACTCTCCTACTTTATCAATTTGATAGGGTTTCAAATAATACCTTTGCCCCCTTCGTGGCCCTTCCACAATATCGATTGCATAAGAATCTTGTTTGGGACCATAATATAACCCTTGCCCTACCACCATTGCTCTAGCTGAAGTTCCATCTGAAAGATTAAGACAAATATAAGATCCCATATTCAAGTTAGATTTATCTTGATTCCCACTTCCTTTTGAATTTGTATTAACAATGTTATGCTCTACGCTGAGTAAATTATTTCTCAACTCAGAATTAGAAATATGAAACATATTCTTATTTGCAGGTGGTTGAGTGGTGGGATTATTTACTAGATTATTGGATGAATTATTTCCTGGTTGATTATTAGTATTTTGATTATTGGCAACCGAAGTTTGAGACCCAAGATTGGACCAAATCTCTTGCCGATTCTTATTGATTAAAACCAACCTTCCATCGTTAGTCAAAATTACTTTATCACATTGTCCAAGCAATCCTCGACTAGTATCTTTACCATTCGTTGCACACCATTCTTTATTTTGTTTACTTCCAAAACATAAATTACAATCCGCCTTCACTATAAACATACTTACTCTTGGCGCATTTTTAAGACGGCCTCCCGCAGGTGCTTTCCAAATTTCTCTACCGGCTCGCATAGTAATTTTCTCATTGCAAATACCACAAGTTTGGCTTTCTAAAATTTGCTCAATGACCAAATCGCCCTCATAAGTAACTCGCAAATGAAATTTTCCATCAGCTGAAGTTAGGTTTTCACCTTCCATCAAGAAATCATTTGGTCGCATACTTCCGGAATATTTTTGCACGGAAGTACTTCCTACGCATTTGGCGGGAATCTGAGCAACTAATTCTTGATTAGGAAATATGAAAAATAATATGAATGTGAAAAATAAAATAAATCGATAATCGTTAAGACTTTTCTCTGTTTGAGCGAATGGTTTTAGAGAAAGCAAAGTAGGGTTCAAATTGTAATTCATTGGTTTTTTTTTAAAGTTTTTAATTTGCAGGGAGCTGTAGAAAGGAGATTTTTCCACAAAAAGAATTGAATGGGTTAAATACCTGCGGATTTACATTATCTAAATTAATCAAATAAATTAAACTTTTATTCCTACTAGTTGATTTTTTATAAGTCAATTTAAGATTTGAAAATGAATTTAGATTCATCTTCTCAACTAAGTATTTTTTTCTCATGCTACAGGCAAAATTAGATTAGACCAAATTCAAAGTAAAAAACAGCCAAATTTGATCTTAAATAAAGAAATTGTTTTAAATGTAAATGAACAATTTCATTGCTAATTATATTTAGCACTAGAACATATAAGAGCATGCTCTTAATTTATCCCTTAATATTAAAAATATTCCCATGAAAAATTTAATCCCTATCCTTTTATTAGGATCAACGTTTATGGCAGATGCCCAAAAAATTTCAGAAGTCGATTTAGTCCTTTTAGCATCCGTAATCAATTCTGAGGCAAGCGGAGAATCTTATGAAGAAAAGTTAAGAGTTGGAAATGTAGTTATAAATCGTGTTGTCTCAGCTCATTATCCTGATAATATCCATGATGTAATTTATCAAAGAAAACAATTCTCTGGTATTTGTTCTTCTCTCTTCCGATTCGACCCCGATGGAGATCGAGGTGATAAAGAAAGTATCAAAGCTGCAAGAGCATTGTTAAAAGGTCATAAGGTACTAGCACCTACTATTATTGGATTCTTTAATGAAGAACATTCGACCAATAAAAAATTTGTTTCTAGAATTAAAGATAAGGTCGTTTTCACCTCGGAGGCACATAGCTATTTTCGAATTTAGAGTCCTACATATTGAAGCTTGGAATCAAGCTTACCAAAACAAAAAGTACTTGGATAATTACATCCAAGTACTTTTTATTTTCCAAACTTAATTTAGAGGTTTCACCAACTTAAGAAATACCTAGCAAAAGGAAAGTACCTTCTACTTTATATGTTGTCATTCCTTTGGGAACTTCTTCCTCTGCAGAAGTTTTTTGCTTAACCAATCGATAAACACCTTTGTAAGTCTTACCATTTTGATCAAGTGTTGCTTGTTTTCCTCCAATGGAATCATTTAAAGAAAAAATCAACATAAAACCTGTTTTCCCATATTTTGGTCGCTCTAAAAAAGCTGCTGCTTGAATACAGTCAGTCATTCCTAAAGATCGAATCGGATCTGTAAATACCATTGAACCTTTTGGTGCTTTTGCGTTACCCGATTTGCTTCCTTTCCCAACATAATCATAGGAAGAAGGAATATCACTTCCATCGTTTATCTGGCTATTTTTCCCTTTCTCAGTTCCATCTGTGACAATTATAGTTAGGCCATTTGCATCGACCTTAAATTGACCTTGAGTAGTAAAAGAAACTAGTAAAAGGGAGGCGCTAAGTAGTAAATATTTCATAATTCTATTTTTAATAATTTTGGTTAGATCGTGATAGAACGTAAGTCGTAAAGATAAAATTTTATTTGGGGAAGCATCTATTTAAAAATGTATCTTGTTTGTTTTATTACATTTTTATAAAAATAGTCCATTACTAATCAATTTAGTAATGGACTATTTATCTCTAAAAATGCAGTTTTTTTCTCTATTAATCAATAGGGAAATTTATTCTTGATTTTCTGCGATGATAGCTTTCGCTTTTTCCGCTTCTTCTGGTGCTACATATATTTCAGCTACTCCTATCCGAAACTCATCATCTTTTTTATCTAACAATACGGGTAGGAATCCGTTATTTTCCAATAAACTTTTAATTACCTCAGCTTGATATTCTTCATCAGCTGTAAATACTTTAATCCATCCTGCTTCCATAATTATTTATTTTTAAAATTTTTAAATTGAGTTTAAGTTTGTTTTATCAATATAGCTCAAATTACCTTATGATAAAAGATATTTAATTGATTTTCATCATTTGATAATATTGACTTTTGTCTCCATTTCTAATTATAAAAAGAATACTACCCTTATCTGATTTAAAATCATTCTTTTTGAAGATTGGGTTACTCTCGATACTGCCCTACTCCTTCTTCCAAATCTTCCAATGCAGCAATGATTCTCAAATAACCATTAATAGATCTGTGCCAATCCAGTTTATTCTCTATAAGAAATTGTCGAATTATTTGTAACGACTCATCGCAATCATCTGAGTCTGAAAAAAACTCACACCACTTCTCAGATTCACTTTTTGATCTGGCTTTAAAGAAATATCCCGAAGCTCTAAGCGGGCTTGGGGTACTATAAAATTTGAATTTGAATTTTTCCTCATTACTCCATTTAACACATTTAATATAGTATCCGATGACATTTTGTAATCGGTCGATAATTTCATTTTTAGACAAATCTTTCTCTGCTTTGATTCGCCACTTATTATTTTTTAGGGTAAAAGGATAACTATTATTGTTACGATTTTTTCTATACTTCATCTTCATCGGTTTCTCATAACTATCTCCGTCGGGATTAGGATAGGCGAAAGACCTTTCATTAGTAGAGTCATTTCGTTCATATTTCAATTGCCAAGTTTCATCTTCTTGATTAGTCATAATTACGACGCTATCTTCCAACTCATAAGTTCCGTACTCGAAGTGGTGCCAATTCATTACATAGGTTCCATTTCGAAAAAAATCTACAAAAGTATCATCGGTAAAAGCAGGGGCAGTAGTGCTATTTTTGAGAAAAGAGTGTACTTGAATATTTCGATATAATCTAGATTGCCTAGGTGAAGTATAATGTCCTTCTATCCAATGGTTTTCATAATTCCACAAATATTTTAAAGCGAAAAAAGCGGGGATGACAAGAAGCCATAATAGTTTTTTGTTTTTCATATTTTATTTTCTTGAAGATTAATCTGTGATGTAAACATAGAAATATATTTAAGAAACTGAATGAATTATCACATTTTAAACAGAATTAGATTTTTGATGTTAATACATGTATTACTTTTTAATAAACCTATAAAAATAAAATCATGAACTTAAAAGTTGCTTCTGCCTCCATTTTAGCAGTTTTAGCCTTATTATTATTACTCTGTGCATTGATCCCAAATCCTTTATTTATTATGGGAGCAACTGCAGCAGGATCATTATTGATAGGAATTCAAACGTATGCGATTCTAAAAGAAGATCCGAGCGAAGGGTCGGAAGGGAATTATAAAGTCCCTTAAGGTCAATGACATTGCCCTAAAGAATCCTGCTTTTTGATTAAAGAGTCGGACAGTATCAAAAAATAAAGCATGATCATTTCATGCTTTATTTTTGTCTCGATCATAAGCCATCCGATAACGAATGCTATCCACCATCAAAACCATTCCACTCATCAAGACGATCAAGCTAAAGGTTCCTGCGACCACCCATTTCCAAATAACTGGCTGCGTATGCTTATAAAATCCAGCTTCTACTAACATACAGATGCCACTTCCAAAAAGTAAAATGCCAATCGTTCCTTGAATAAACCAGCGCCGATAATTTGGATTTGAAAAATTCATTTTACAATTTTATTTTAATGTGAAATATTAAGCCTAAAAGTAAGTAAGTTGCATAAGAATGTTTGTGGTAATCGAACCAAAAAGAAAACATTTTTAAACAAATTCATTATATCTTTATCAAAAAAAAAAGAAAACTTCATGGGAAATATATTTCATTGGCTACTGAAAGGATGCAACTTTTTTACTTCTATATTATTCGCTTTCGTTGGAACTATCGTTTTGATTTATGGTGGATATGAAATTTTGTTAGCTACTCAAAGTATTATTGATCATACCAAAGGAGAAGAAAAAATCATAGTCGAAATACTCAAAGGATTAGACTTAGTTTTTTTAGGAATTGTGATTCAAATATTAGGAGTAGGAGTTTATGAGTTGTTTGTTGGTCCGATTGAGAGTCTTCCTGAATGGTTAACTATCGATAAGTTTGATCAACTCAAAGGATTATTAGTCAAAGCTTCTATTACCGTAGTCAGTATATCCTTTGTAGGAAAAGCTGTAACTTGGGATGGAGGAGAAGACATCATGTACTATGGCTTAGGGATTGGAGTAATCATCGCTGCCTTGAGTTACTTTATAAAAGTGAAGGGGAAGTAATATTTTAGAGAAAATCACCCGATCATTTATTCATATTTACTCAAAGTCTTAATTATAATATTATGGTTAAAATTTCAAAAGAAGAAGGTAATTTTCACTTCAACGTTGAGGGTTTACATAAGTTATGGGCTTTAAAAAGTCAGTTAGTCATTCCTATTAATAATGTTGTGCGAGCCTATCAGAATAGGGAACAATTGAGTGGATGGTGGAAAGGAATCAGAATGCCTGGCACTTATGTCCCCGGACTCATCACCGCTGGAACATTTTATCAATCTGGCGAAAAAATCTTTTGGGATGTGGTGAATAAAGACGATGCCATTATTATTGAGTTAGAAGATGAGAGTTACAAAAAATTAATCATTCAAGTAGAAAATCCAGCAGAAGCTATTGACTTTATTAATGACTCGCTGGAGTTTGTTTAAGACCTATAATTTATTCATTCAAAATTTCACAAGTCAAAACCTCCTGAGTAGAAAGGTTCAATATTTTACTCCCTTCTAAAATATTATCTACTCCTTTTCCAGTAGTTTGGTTAGGAACTTCACTTTCTCTTTTGCTTTTCTGCCCAGACAACATAGCATAATCTTTAAAGAGTTGTTTCACTACCTCACCTTCATAAAAATAATCACGTTGCACATTAATATCATCTCTGGTCGTAGTATTTCCTTGATCATCTTGACCTGCGAAATTCCAAACACTTGATTGATGAAATCCGAAAATGAGTTGACCATTTTGAAAATAATAACTTGACTCTTGACCATAATGATCTCCCATTACAAAACTTTGAGTAGCCCTTAACAAGGTATCTCCGCTGAAATAAAAAATAAAACTCCCTTCCTGAGGATCATCTGGACAACTGTAAGTTATCTCCTTTTTTACTACTTGGTTATTATTGATTAGCGTTTCTATTCTGCTAAATTCTTTTCTAATTCCAAGGATAATTTTTTCGGTCTCCTCTGCTTCAGATGAAGATGTCGTAGCATCATTTCGAGTCTCCTTTTCTTTTGCGACAGGCTGAACTTCATTAGTTATTGCTTCAGCCATTTCTTCAGAGGCAACAGATGCATTTTCATTGCTACCACAGGCAGTAACTAAAAATAAAAGAAAGCTGGAGAAAATCAATTGATATTTCATTTAGTAAAATTATGGATTAGAAAAATTAGCCTATTCATCATTGTACTTAATTCCATACAGACTTAGTGCCAGAAGTTATTTTACTACCCTATTTCGGCTAGTATTTGTTGATTGTTTTTAAATAAAACTCCATGGATACCATGGTGTTTAGCACTTTGCAATTTACGAGGTGAATCGTCAATATAAATTAGATCTTCTATATCAACTTTTACTT
>CAYGRM010000343.1:0-7246 GCA_964352225.1 uncultured Saprospiraceae bacterium
AATCTTACCTTTTTTGTTTTATTTTTTAGAATAAAATTAATCCACCTATTTAATTGATTGATTTACAATGATTTGCATCTTATTTTATTTTAAAAAAAATTGAATGATTTTTTTATCTTACCATCATGAATGCACACGAAGATCATCGATATCTCATTGCACTTAGGAAGGGAGATAATTTACTCCTCAAGGAGGTTTATGCTAAGTACACACCACAAGTAATTATTTGGGTTTTAAAAAATAATGGAAGTAGGTCTGATGCGAAGGATATCTTTCAGGAGGCCTTGATTGCTTTGTATAATAAGGCTTGTGATCCTGACTTTATATTGACCTATCCTCTTGGTGGATTAATTTTTCAGATTTGTAAAAACAAATGGATTGATCAGATTAGAAAAAAAACTAAAGAGTCAGAGGTAAGAATCCTAGAGAAGGAACGATATGATTCTGAACAACCTAACGCATCGGCGATTGAGCAAATCGAAGAAGAAGAAATTAGGCAAAACAAATTAAATGCCGCTTTCGAAAAATTGAGTGAGCTTTGTCAAAAATTGTTACGTGCTGTTTCCGAAGGAATTTCCTCCAAGGATATTGCCGTTCAATTAGCGATGAATGATGCCAATACGGTTTACCGTAGAAAAAATGCATGCGTGGAACGTTGGAAAAATTTGTATCATTCTTAAAACTGAAATCCATGGAACAAGATAATTACATATTAATTGAAAAATATCTCAATGGTGAGTTAAATGAGGAGGAAGTAAATGACTTCAAATTGCGTCTAAAAGAAGATGCTACATTTTCTGAAGAATATACTTTGCAAAAAAGCATGAATATTTTTTTGGAAAAAGATCGAAATCAACCTTCCCTTGAAGCTAAATTAGAATCACTTGGAAAAGGGTTTTTCGAGGAAGAAAAAAATGAAACAGAAGATAAAGTCATTCCTATTTCTCGAAATAAAAATCGGAACCGTTGGCTGATTGGATTGATTGCGACTGCTGCAGTTGCTGCACTACTAGTATTCTTTAACCCTTTTCAGCAGGATGATTTATATAATCAATATGCCTCGCATCAACCTATTTCTCTAACTGAAAAAAGTGAGGGAAGTGATGCTGGAACGAATGCAGAAAGTGCTTTTAACCAAAAAAATTACGCACTTGCCTATGAAAACATAACAACATATTTACAAGAAAATCCTGAAGACCTAAAAGCTGAATTAGCCCTTGGAATTAGTGCATTGGAAACTGGAAAAATGGAAGAAGCGATTTCAATTTTTGAAAAAATAAATGCTGGAAATTCAGCTTTAAAAAATTATGGAACCTGGTATTTAGCACTCTCCTATTTGAAGCAAAAAGATTTTGAAAAAGCGAAATCATTTTTAAATCAAGTTCCTAAATCAGAAAATACTTTATTTGAAAAAGCACAAAATCTATTGAAAGATTTGAACTAAAATTAATATAACCATGAAAAAAATATGGCTACTTTCTTTTTTGTTTATTTTCACTTTTTCTCAAAAAATATCTGCAACACCTGTAGATGTGATCAAACCAAAAACTCCAACTGAAGAATCTGTTCAAGCTAAAAAGAAGAAAAAGAAAAAAAGATTCTTCGCCCGCTTGACGGAAAGAATCATGAAAAAGCGAGTAGGGAAAATGATTAAAAAATTAGGATTAGATCCTAAAGGTTGTGATCGAATTATCAAAACTGATGGAGAAGAATTAGAAGTGGTCATTGTGAAAATTGGCCCAGAAAGAATTCGATATAAAAGCTGTGATTTTCAAAATGGTCCAACTCGATCAATTCGGAAGGAAGATATTTTCATGATTAAATATGAAGATGGTACAAAAGAAATCATCACAGATATTGAGGCTTTAAGAAAGAATCAACAAGAAGTAATCAATACCTATGAGTCAGATCAAAGTGATGAGAATTATGGGGAGTATTGGGCTATTGGTTTTATACTAGGTATTTTTCTAGGACTTTTTGGAGTTTTAATTGTTGCGTTAGCTTTTAGTGGAAAAAAAAGAAAACGGGCTTTGCAGGGCTCTTTAGTCGGAATAATTTCTATGCTTATACTTACGATCGCCTTGATTGCATTACTTATCCCTTTTATTTAATTAAAAAAGAACTGCCAACTCTTGAGAGCTAGCAGTTCATGCAATGAATAGTTTAATTTATATTAACTGAAAAAACGAATTCTTTTTATTTGATCACAACTGTACTTATTGCATAGTTTTTATCTGTTCTTAATAAGATAAAATAAGTTCCAGTTGAATAGCTAGTTACATCTAAAGATGGGTTTACATCATTTACTCTCCAAGTTTGTAAAACATTTCCTTGAGTTCCAATCAATTGAATTTCAACATTTTGATCGATCATTTCAGTTGGCAAATCAACAGTAATGAAATCAGTTGTTGGATTAGGAAAAATATTTAAGTTTACTTTATCTAAATCTTTTACACTTGTCAAGTCTGGTAAAAGTACATTGTTCAATACATGTACAACACCATTCAATGTCAAAATATCTGCTGCTATCACCAAGGCATTTCCATTAATAGTAACTGCTCCATTTGCGTCAATTCCTACGGTAATATCTTGTCCCAATAATGTTGTCGCAACTTGACCATCTGTTAAGTCAGAAGAGAAAACTTCTGAAGTCAAAACATGGTACTGAAGAATTTTTTGTAAATCACCTGTTGGATCAGTTAATAATGTTGTTACATCAACTGGTGCAAAAGCATCATCATTTGGGGCAAATACGGTATAGTTAGCTGATAAGTCACTTAATGCTCCAGCCAATTGAGCTTCTTCTACTGCTGTTTCTAAGGTAGTGTGATCTGGGCTATTGATCACTACGTCTGCTACGGTTGTATTTGGTGGTAAAATTACTGCATCTAATACATGCACTACTCCATTCAAGGTTTGAATGTCAGCTATTGCTACGTTGGCATTATTAATCATCACTCCTCCGTTGGCATCAATAGATACTGTAATATCTTGTCCGAAAATAGTCGTCGCAGTTTGTCCGTCTGATAAATCTGAAGACAAAACCTCAGCATCCAAAACGTGATACAATAATGCTCTTCTTAATTTAGTATCTGCATTACTGGTTAAAATACTTAATACTGCTGGATCCAATGCTGCAAAAGCATCATCTGTTGGGGCGAATACTGTGAATGTCCCTTCCAAATTACTCAAGGTACCTGCTAAGTCTGCAGCTACTACTGCTCCTTCTAATGTAGTATGAACATTACTATTAATCACTACATCTGCCACAGTTGTATTGGGTGGTAAAATTACTGCATCTAACACATGGACTACTCCATTCAAGGTTTGAATATCTGCAATTGCTACGTTGGCATTATTAATCATCACTCCTCCGTTGGCATCAATAGATACTGTAATATCTTGTCCGAAAAGTGTTTCAGCAGTTTGACCATCTGATAAATCTGAAGACAAAACTTCCGCTCCCAAAACGTGATACAATAATGCATTTCTCAATTTAGTATCTGCATTACTGGTTAAAATATTTAATACTGCTGGATCTAATGCTGCGAAAGCATCATCTGTTGGGGCAAATACTGTAAAGTTACCGTTTAGGTCACTCAATGTTCCTGCTAAGTCTGCTCCAATTACTGCTCCTTCCAATGTTGCGTGAACATCACTATTGATCACTACGTCTGCCACAGTTGTATTGGGTGGTAGTAAAACTGCATCTATCACATGTACTACTCCATTTGTAGCATCGTTATTTGGCGCAGTCACTTGAGCAGTATTGATGAATACTTCCATCATACCATTAATTGTAACTGTGATATCTTGTCCAAAAAGTGTTTCAACAATTTGACCATCAGATAGCATATTGGAAAAAACTTCTGCACCTAATACATGGTATAATAATGCTTTGGTTAGTTTACCAGTTGGATCACCTGTTAAAGTGGAAACGAGTGCTGGATCTAAACTTGCGAATGCAGCATCCGTTGGTGCGAATACGGTAAATGTACCCGTTTCAGATAAAGTTGCGTTTAATCCTGCTGAATTGATTAGCGCTTCTAGTGTATTGTGATTTGGGCTATCCTCAATAATTGACATAACTGTTTGGGAAAAACTGAATGTCGAAAATAGCATGAATAAAGTAATGTAAAATGTCTTTAACATGATTTAGATTTTTAAATGATTTGATAAATTTGATAAATAGGTGGACTTTTTTGTCCTTATAAAAATTGATTTCAAATAAACGATAGTCAAGACAAACCTTTCTCAGGTCAATCAATAGTAACTGATTGAAAAAAATTTGTCAATAATATTTTTTATAAAAAATTAAGGAGTGAATGACTTGGTCAACCCAATCGAAATTTGATGTCGATCAATTCTTGTTTCGTAATTATCCAATTTAAAAATTGGGTTGATACCTCTTATCCAATCATAATTTAACTGCAAATGCAAATTATTTTGGATTTCATATTTTAAGCCTAGACCTAGGCGATAATCAAAATGCCACTTTTCCAAATCAGGTGAAACAAAAGTGGATGAACCACTATCATCATATTGAATCGCAGCATGATGAGTATCGACTGATTGGATTTTGTTAGAAATTTTTGCCAAGTAATTAACCCCAAAACCAAGGTTTGCCGTAGGCATAAATTTTCGCTTTTTTCCCAAAGGATAAATAATTGTCCCGATTGGTAAACTGAAATTTCTGATTCGATGTTCTGAACTAAAATCAACTAACAAATCAACTTCATCCGAAGCTAAGGTTTGACCCCGACTGAAATTAAAGGTCGCTCCTGAAAGTCCATATGGAGTCGCTAAATTTAAAGCATAGCCATTCAATGGATTAGATGGATTATCTTCTTCTAATACACTATAAGTCAAATCTGAATTATGTCCTGAACTGGTGCTTACTTGTTCAAATTGTAAACCTGTAGTTAGATCGAAATAATTATTTAATTCCACATTTAAAGAAAATCTTGTTTGCCAGCCCCAAGTATCCTGATAATTGAAATCGAACGGAGACAAATCTGAAGCATAATCATCACTAATTCGGTGCTGCCAGAATGTTGTCCCCGTTCTCACGCCAATAGTATATTTTCTTTTTTGAGATGTTTCGAATTCAGGTAAAATTTGGATGGGACGAATTTGTTTTCTACTAGACAAAAACATTTCTATCGAAGGAACTGATATCACATTCACTTCAAATGCTTTGTCCTTCATCCCATCCACTAGAATCACGTTTTCTAACTTTTTAGAAATTGAAAGAGTAGTTTGTTCATTTCGAACTGGATTTATTTCCTGTGAAATAAAATCTGTTGAAACGTTTTTGGAAACATTATTTGTTTCGGTATTTGATTTTAAAATGGTTCTGTTTAAATTTCCTTTGTTGTTATTTTTATGGAAGTCATTAATTGCAAATGACTCATTCTTTTTAGAAGTAAAATCAATTTTTGAAGCTTCTTGATTTAGATCTATAATATTTTCTTCAATTACTGCGATTTTGTAAGTAGGTTCTGTTTGATCATCACTCGGTGCATCATAAGAAGCGACAGAATTTGCAGCGATCTGATCTTCTTTATCAAAAAATAAAATCGAAAGTAACAAGATCATTGCGATGCCAAGCCCAAACCAAATCATCCATAATGGTCGATTACTTTTTTCGGGAGTGACATGCGGTATAATTCCCTCCCAAACCATTTCATCTGGAGTATTCCAATCACCTTCTGAGAATTCCTCCTCGTTAAAGCGATTTTTCCATATGTCATCAAATCTATCCATGTTCTTGGCTATAAATATTTTGGTTAATTACTATTTTTTTTTGTAGAATATTTCTCGCCTTCATTAATTGTGATTTAGAAGTACTAATCGAAATATTTAGTTCAGATGCAATTTCTTTATGAGAAAAACCATCTATCACATACATGTTAAAAACTGTTCGATAACCATAAGGTAATTGTTGAATGAGTTCTAACATTTCTTGCAAGGACAATTGAGATAAAGCACATACATCTTCAGATTCTACTTGTTCTGCTCCATTTATATTAACAGAGTAAAGAGTATTTTTTCTAATATCTGCAAGACAAGCATTTACGGTTATTCTTTTGGCCCATGATCCAAATGCCCCTTTTTCGGTATCGAATTGTTTCAAGTTTTTAAAGATATTTACAAAAGCATCTTGAAGATAATCTTGAGCTATACTTCGATCTTTTCCATA
The DNA here is from genome assembly GCA_964352225.1 of uncultured Saprospiraceae bacterium. Classification (GTDB taxonomy): domain Bacteria; phylum Bacteroidota; class Bacteroidia; order Chitinophagales; family Saprospiraceae; genus CAJQQY01. The sequence goes on from CAYGRM010000343.1 coordinate 6,203, forward strand.
TCTCAAACAAACCATAAACAAACTATTCTTATAAATATCATATAATTGACGATACGCCTGCTGTTTCCCTTGCAGCGCGTCTTGAATCAATTTTATATTTTCATCTCGTTTGTTCAATTGTATTGTTTTGTTTATTTACCCTTATATATGCGGCTAGTTTAAAAATGGTTGCCTAGGGTGATTAAAAAAATATTTTTTTCTGTATATTATTCGTAACCAGAAGAAATTGATTTTGTTTAATCTTTTGATCAAAAATATTAAACAAGTTTAATTGGCCAAAATCTGCTTTTTTTAAAACTTAATGACCAAAAAAAGAATCCCAAGCTTTCTGTTCGAAAACTTGGGATTCCTACATTTTAAACTTTAGGATTGAGAATGATTTACTCTAATCCTTAAAAGACCAGAATAAAATTTGACTTATTATTATAATCTGTAAAGTATTTAAATCAATTCTTAAATTTTATTGTCCCAGCCAAATCAACTTTATTTTCAAACACATCTAGGAAGGAATGAGAAACCGTCACTTTATTATTATCAAATTTAGAATTAGAAAAATTGACTTTTTTAACTTTTCCAGGAAGATAGTAGTGCGTTGTATATTTAGCAGAAGTTATCATCATTTTCATCATCTCCATACCTTCAACATCTTCTATATTATTTTTAGGAGAAGGCAGTCTTTTAAGATTCTTTTTTCCCAATTCGTATTTTCCTCCGAAAACAAATAAACTTGGTTCTCCAATACTTTTACTCATTTCTTCAGATTTCTGCATGACTTCAAAGAAGCTAGCGATCTCTGAAACATCTTCAAATTCAAAATCTATTTTGAGCATCATATTTTTTTTAGCTTCGTTAATTAGCATATGTAATTTTGCACTTTCCTTGATAGTTTTAGAAAGTTTAGAATTCCTAAATTTTGCTTCCTCCTTGAAATAGGATATTGAATCAACTGCCAGCTTACCTTGTTCGTCCAATGCCATCCCTTTTTCTTTTTTCAACGACTCTAGAATGGCATCTTTCATCATCGGATCGGTCATTAAATTATTC
>CAYGRM010000344.1:0-7244 GCA_964352225.1 uncultured Saprospiraceae bacterium
TGGAAATTAATTTAATTTTTGAAGCGTTCGATTTAGCTGATTGTTGAATTCCATTTTATTATTTTTTATAAAAGAAAATACAATTTATCATTTAAAATGAATCATTCAGTTAAACGTTTTTAACAAAAAAAAACGTTTCCCCAATTAAGAGAAAACGTTTTTCGAAACTACTTTTTCGAAAAAAAATCAAATCAATAACTCAAACAAAGTAGGATTATCTGTCAATGTTTGAAATTCAATATCATTTTCATTCATTCGATCAACCAAGCCATCATAATCTTTTGGATCTTTTAATTCAATTCCAACGAGTGCCGGCCCAGCATCTCGATTCGTTTTTTTTGTATATTCAAAATGGGTGATATCGTCATCTGGTCCCAAGACATTATTCAAAAATTCTCGAAGCGCACCAGCTCGTTGTGGAAATCGAATCAAAAAATAATGCTTCAACCCTTCGTACAAAAGGGAACGCTCTTTGATCTCTTCCGTTCTCGTAATATCATTATTCCCGCCGCTCACAACGCACACTACATTCTTCCCTTTTATTTGTTCTCTATAAAAATCCAACGCCGCAATCGTCAACGCTCCTGCAGGTTCTGCCACGATGGCCTCTTCATTATAAAGTTGTAAAATGGTCGAACAAACTTTTCCCTCCGGCACTAAAATCATATCGTCAATCACATTTTTACAATAGCCAAAAGTAATCGCACCTGCTCGTTGCACCGCTGCTCCGTCGACAAAAGGATCAATTTTTTCTAGCGTGATTAATTCATTTTTTTTCAAAGATTCGTACATAGCCGCAGCCCCTTCTGGTTCGACTCCAATAATTTTTGTTAAAGGAGAAATCTGTTTTAAACAACTTCCCAAACCTGAAGCCAAGCCTCCGCCACCGATCGCTACAAAAACATAATCAATATTTTCTTCACAGTCTTCCAATATCTCTAAACCAACTGTTGCTTGTCCTTCAATCACTTTTTCATCATTGAATGGATGGACAAAAACTTTATTGTTTTCTTCAGAATCTGCTAAAGCCATCTTATACGAAGCATCAAAAGTATCGCCTCCCAAAACAATTTCTACTCGCTCTTTTCCGAACCGTCTAACCTTATCAATTTTTTGTTTAGGCGTGGTTCCTGGCATATAAATTTTCCCATTGACGCCTAATTTTTGACAAGCCATAGCAACGCCTTGAGCATGGTTTCCCGCACTTGCACAGACGATCCCTTTTTCCAAATCCTTCTTTGACATGGAAGCCATTTTGTTGTAAGCACCTCGGATTTTGTAGGAACGGACAACTTGTAAATCTTCTCTTTTTAGAAAAATATTACAACCGTAATTTTCGGAAAGATTAAAATTTCGCATCAGCGGAGTGTGATCGACTACTCCTTTGAGTCGCACTTTTGCTTTGTAAATTTTTTCTATGGAGATGAATTTATTTTTGTGGGTAGGAACTTTCATGGAGATGTTTTTTGCCACAGACTTACGCTGACTTGATTAAGATTTTACGCTGACTCTATTTTCATTAAGAATAAAAAAGTCTGCGAAAAGTTATACTAAAGTCAGATCAAGTCTGTGGCTTATTTTTATACTTTTACTTTCGCATTTTCAGGGCGAAGAGCTCGAACTGCTTTTCCAGTCTGCCACATTTCTGAATCGCGAAGTTCCTTCAATTCTTCTTCCAATTTCACACGATAATCTTCTTTACTATTCGAATCAATTGATGCTTGCGCTTCACGTCCTGCTGCTACCTCATCATACAATTCTTCAAAAACTGGCTTAACTGCATCACGGAATTTTTTCCACCAATCCAACGCTCCACGCTGTGCCGTAGTCGAACAATTTGCATACATCCAATCCATTCCATTTTCTGCAACTAATGGATAAAGTGATTGAGTTGCTTCCTCCACCGTTTCATTAAATGCTTCTGAAGGCGAGTGCCCTTTGCTTCGCAACAAATCATATTGCGCCGCAAACAATCCTTGAATGGCTCCCATCAAACTTCCTCTTTCACCTGTCAAATCTGAGTACACTTCTTTTTTGAAATCAGTTTCAAAAAGGTAACCTGAACCGATTCCAATTCCTAAAGCAACTACTCTTTCTTTTGCTCGACCAGTTGCATCTTGGAAAATCGCATAGCTAGAATTTAATCCTCGGCCTGCTACAAACATTCTTCGTAAACTTGTTCCTGATCCTTTTGGTGCAACTAGAATCACATCAATATCAGCAGGAGGAATAATGCCAGTTCGCTCTTTGTAAGTAACTGCAAATCCATGTGAAAAGTACAATGCTTTCCCTGGAGTCAAATATGGTTTGATCATTTCCCAACAAGAAATTTGGGCAGCGTCAGATAATAAATATTGAATAACCGTTCCTCGCTCACACGCTTCTTCGATTGAAAAAAGTGTTTCACCTGGAACGAATCCATCGTCAATTGCCTTGTCCCAAGATTGCGAAGGAGAACGTTGTCCAACGATTACATTGAAACCATTATCTCTTAAATTCAATGCTTGACCAGGACCTTGAACACCATAACCAATGATGGCAATAGTTTCATCTTTTAAAACTTCTTGTGCTTTTGCTAATGGAAATTCTTCTCGAGTTGCGACGTTTTCTTCAACGCCTCCAAAATTCATTTTTGCCATGACTATGATTTTTTTGTAAAATTTTTTACTTGTTAATTAAATGTGTTTGATTAAAAAATGCGTTTCCGGTTTTGAAAAATAAATCATTAAAACAATATATTTACATCTTAAAAATGACTAATTAAAATGTGTACTTTCTATTGATTTCAAATAGGTATTTAGCATTTCCATTGGTTTGATAATGGCGATTCTTCCTGATCGGACAAATTCATAAATTCCTATTTTTTCGAGTTCATGAAGAAGTGATTCTGTTTCTTCTGCATGTCCTGTTTTTTCAATTACTGTAAATTCAGGTTCGATTTCAAGAATCCTTGCATTGTGTTTTCGGATTAATTTTTCCAAACTATTTCCGTTCGTAAATGCGCTTGTTGGCACTTTGTACAAAGCAACTTCTTGATGAATAATTTCAGTTTCATCGTAGTAAAATGCTTTGATAACATCTACCTGTTTATCTATTTGGGCGACTAATTTACGGACTTGCTCTTCTTCTAAATTTACCACAATGGTAAATCTATGAATGCCCTTGATTGATGCTTTCGAAGTGGTTAGACTTTCGATATTGATATGGCGTCTAGTGAAAACGGAAACGATCCGGGAAATTAACCCTGTTTTGTTTTCGCTGAAGACTGTTATGGTAAATTCTTTCATAATACTATTATGTGGTGGTCTGCTTTAGCTGACCTAGATTTTTATTGATTTTATTTTGGAGTCGCTTTGCTCCTTTTTTTAGGTCAGCTAAAGCAGACCGCTACGTGTTTGCAACCGCTACTCGAGGCGAATTTCTCCGACACTTGCTCCTGTTTGAATCATTGGAAAAATGTTTTCCTCTTTTTCTACTCGTACATGCAGCAAATATGGTCCATCATATTTTAACATCGTTTCAATCGATTTTTCTAAATCTTTTGGATCAGAAACAACACTTCCGGCAACGCCAAAACCTTCTGCTATTTTTATAAAATCAGGATTTTGCAATGCAACAGATGAGTATCTTTTATCAAAAAATAATTGTTGCCATTGGCGAACCATTCCTAAATATTCATTATCGAGTAGTATTATTTTTACCCCAACATTCCATTGCGCACACATCCCTAATTCTTGAATCGTCATTTGAAAACCACCATCACCAACAAAGCAAACTACTTCTCTATTTGGTTGTGCTAACTTCGCTCCGAATGCTGCTGGCAATCCGTACCCCATTGTTCCTGCTCCACCCGATGAAACCCATTGGTTCGTATCTTCATATTCGTAGTAGCGAGCGGCAGACATTTGATGTTGTCCAACATCAGTTGCTACAATTGCTTTTCCATTTGTTTGATCAGATACCATACGGACAACTTGTCCCATTTTTATTTTTCCGGCAGCGTTGGCTTTTAAATCCCGTTTGATCACCTTTTCCATTTCCATCTTTTCACAAGCTTTAAATTCTTTTAACCACTTGGTATATTTTTTTTGCTTAACTAATGGTAAAAGCTTTTCCAAAACTTCTTTGGCATCACCTAAAACTGGAACATCAGCTTTGACATTTTTATCAATTTCAGAAGGGTCAATTTCGATATGAATTACTTTTGCTTGCTTGGCATATTTTTCTAAATTACCTGTCACTCGATCATCGAAACGCATTCCGATGGCAATCAAAACATCGCACTCATTTGTCTTTACATTAGGCCCATAGTTTCCATGCATACCTAACATTCCCATGTGTAATGGATGGGAATTTGGAATACTTGAAAGTCCATGAATAGTACATCCCAACGGAATTCCTGTTTTTTCTACAAATGCTTTAAACGCATCTTGAGCATGTGCAATTTGGATTCCATGACCTGCGAGGATGAATGGTTTTTTTGCTTTGTTGATTAAATTTGCAGCTGCCTCAAGCGATGCTTTTTCTACCTTCGGCATTGGATGATAAGATCGAACTGCTGGGTTTTTCATGTAAGTAAAATCCAACTCACTCAATTGTGCATCCTTGGTGATATCAATTACAACTGGCCCTGGTCGTCCCGAGTTAGCGATATAAAATGCTTTGGCAAAAACAGCAGGAATTTCCTCTGCTTTGGTAATTTGATAATTCCACTTCGTAACGGTAGTCGTACAACCAATCACATCTATTTCTTGAAATGCATCACTTCCCAAAACTTGACTATACACTTGTCCGGTGATACAAACTAAAGGAGTTGAATCCATAAATGCATCTCCAATTCCAGTTATCAAATTAGTTGCTCCTGGCCCTGAAGTTGCCATGCAAACTCCAATCTTTCGAGTGACTCTTGCGTAACCTTCTGCCGCATGAATTGCTCCTTGCTCATGGCGAGGTAGGATATGTTGCAAGCGATCTTGATAATGATATAATGCGTCATAAACTGGCATAATCGCTCCTCCGGGGTAGCCGAAAATTGTGTCAACTCCTTCTTCCAATAAGCATTTCAAAACTGCTTCCGCTCCCGTGACTCTAACTGGTTTGGAAACCTTAGTTTTTTTTGCATTGGTAGTTTTGCGCGTCTTTGTATTTTTTTGCACTTGATTCATTTTTATTCGTTTATATTTCGAAGCTCCTGCTTCGAATGATATTTTATTTCTAGTTTGCCCCGAAGCGGGAGCTTCGGAGTACTTTTAACATTCATCTGTAACGCATCCTTCGCTTGCCGAAGAAACTGTTGCAGCATATTTTCTTAAAATTCCACTCGTCGATCGAGGAGCAAGCGGCTTCCAGTTTTTTCTTCTAACTTCAATTTCCTCATCGGTCAAATCCACATCTAATTTATTATTGATTGCATCGATAGTAATCCAATCACCATCTTCTAGCAACCCAATCACTCCTCCAACTTGAGCCTCAGGAGTAACATGTCCAACCACAAATCCATGTGTTCCTCCAGAGAATCTTGCATCGGTAATCAGCGCAACTGAATTCCCTAAGCCTGCTCCCATAATGGCAGAAGTTGGCTTCAACATTTCAGGCATTCCTGGACCACCTTTGGGTCCAATGTATCTAATCACAATAACTTCGCCTGATTTAATTTGACCTGCGACAATTGCAGCATTTGCATCTGCTTCTGAGTTAAAAACACGAGCAGCACCTTTAAATACTTCTCCTTCCTTTCCTGTTATTTTTGCTACTGAACCACCTGATGCGATATTGCCATAAAGTATTTGTAAATGTCCTGTTGGCTTGACTGGATGATCGAATGATTTGATGACTTTTTGACCTGAAGATAGAGATGGAACTTCCGCTAAATTTTCTGCGAGAGTTTTTCCAGTTACTGTCAAACAGTCGCCATGCAACATACCTTTTTCTAATAATAATTTTAAAACGGCAGGTACACCTCCAACTTGGTGCAAGTCTTCCATCAGATATTTTCCACTTGGTTTTAGATCGGCAAGGAATGGAGTTTGATCGCTGATCCGTTGAAAGTCATCAAGGGAAATATCAACATTTACTGATTTCGCCATAGCAATCAAATGTAGAACTGCATTCGTCGAGCCACCTAGAACCGTGATAAGAGTTATGGCATTTTCGAAGGCTTCTTTTGTCATGATGTCACGAGGAAGAATATTTTTCTCCATCAAATTCAGCATCGCTTTTCCAACTTTGGAGCACTCTTCTTTTTTATTTGGACTAACTGCTGGGTTCGAAGAAGTGTAAGGCAAGCTCATTCCCATCGCTTCGATAGCAGATGCCATCGTATTCGCGGTGTACATCCCTCCACAAGCTCCTGGTCCAGGACAAGCTTTTTGAATAACACTTTTATAGTCTTCTTCAGAAATTGTTCCTGCTACTTTTTGACCTAAAGCTTCAAAAGCAGAAACGATGTCAAGTTTTTTATCCGCATGACAACCAGGCTGAATAGTTCCTCCGTAAACTAAAATCGCAGGACGATTCAATCTTCCCAAAGCCATCATTGCCCCTGGCATATTTTTATCACAACCAACAACTGCCACAACTGAGTCGTACCATTGTGCTGAAACAACTGTTTCTATCGAATCGGCGATGATGTCTCGTGAAGGCAATGAAAAACGCATTCCATCTGTTCCCATCGAAATTCCATCACTCACTCCAATCGTATGAAAGATTAAACCAATTAAGTCTGACTCATTCACTCCGACTTTTATATCTTTTGCTAAATCGTTCAGGTGCATATTGCAAGGGTTCCCTTCCCACCCTGTACTGACTATTCCAACTTGTGCTTTTTTCAAATCTTCATGCGTCAGTCCTATCGCATGGAGCATTGCCTGAGCGGCAGGTTGAGTTGGATCTTGCGTGATCCTTTTACTGTATTTGTTGAGTTCCGTTTTTACCATATTTATCAAAAGTATTATGTACTAGTTTCTATACGAAATTTTTTAAATCAAGTTTTACAATGTGTATTTTTTGTAAAAACAGCTTAAATGACTGAATGCCAATCACTTATACTAATCAAAAACCAACTTCCAACATTAGAAATAAAAATTACGTCATTTCCCAATATTGTCATGCAAACAAAAAAGCCTTTCCGAACAATCGGAAAGGCTTTTTTGTATTTTGTAAATATATTGTTACATCATATAATGCCTTTCCTGAAAATCGCTAATAATCACGATGACAGAAATAATAATGACACTAATAATGAT
>CAYGRM010000345.1:0-7223 GCA_964352225.1 uncultured Saprospiraceae bacterium
TGTTGCAATCGTTTATCGAACAAAATTTATGGCAAGAGGCTCGAGTTTTTGCAGGAAATAAATATTTAAAAAAAGGAATCCTTGCTCCCAAAATTCCCGTTTCACCAAGTGAAGAATTTGAGATTGAAAAAGACATTTTAAGGATTTTCCACAACGGGTGAATGGAAAGTCCCCAATACAGTCATATATTTTTAAAAATTATTTAAAAAATACCATGACAACATGTTGATTACCAGCCAATTAGATTATAAATTGCACCTAATTCAACTAATGTTCTCCTTCTCGGAAAAATTAGGATATTTATGCAAAAAAAATTATTTTTGCGCATCCTAATATCTGCACGATTCAATCCATTACTTTTTATGTTTCCTATTCCAATTTCAATTTTTTAACGTTGGAATTTTTTATTTTTTCCTGCTAAGTGTAACTCATATTATAGAAAAACAATAAGATGGATATTCAATATTTTTTTAATGTAATCAAGAAGCGAAAGTGGCTAATCATCATCCCGATGCTTATTACTGCTTTGGCCACTTATTATTTTGTAGACAAAAAGCCTGAAATGTATGATGCCAAGGCTTCGATTCCAACAGGAATTGTTGAATTTACGGGGATCAACATGAACGAAAACAGCCCGTTTGTTCAAAAAATGCAAGTGGAAATTAGTTTTGCCAACTTGATCAAATTCATTACGACAGATCGAACCACTCGATTTCTGAGTTATGAACTATTGGTTCATGATATCATGGCTGACTCTACAAGCAATGATCCTCCTTTCAAAAAAATCAAACCGAGAGATATTGGTTATACTCAAACGGAATTGGAAGCACTTGCTTCAGTTTTAAAAGGGCGAATAGATACTTTGAATAGTGCATTAGATGAAGAATCTGATCGAATTTATCGGAAAGTTGCAAAAGCTTATGAATATGATGTGGATTATTTGAAAAAGGAAAAATTCTATGTAAAAAGAGATGGAGAAACGGATGCCTTAGAAATTAAATATGTTGATGAAAATCCTAGAGCTTGTTCTTTCGCCGTCAATCAATTTTGCAAAATTCTCAAACCTTATCATCAAAGAGAACAAAGCAAAGGCGACTTAGAGACTTATTACGAATATGATAAATTAGCCAAAACCAGAGGTAATAAACTTCGAGGTCTAGAAAAAGAGTTAGAAAATTATAAATCTGGAAAAGGGATCTTGAACATTGAGGTTCAATCAGATGGAACGCTTAATCAAATTGCTAATTTAGAAGAAGAATTAGAAAAAGCTAATAGATCAATCAATGCTAACCGAACAATTATCAAAAATTTAGAATCTTATCTAAATGATAATGATCGATATAAACTAGAAAAAAAATCTGGCAATATTCTAAGTAGTAAAGCCATCGTAAATCTTGACGCTAGAATTAAAAAATTGACCGATGAATACATCTCATCTGGTCAAAAAAATGCAAATCTGAAAAGTCAAATCGATCTAGCTAAGGTGGCTCGAGATCAACAAATTAAACGTATTGCCAAGGATCAAAGTGAAGAAAATCCAGGTACGATGGATCAAGATGACGAGTTCATTTCTAAGCGGGTAACGGCTGTATGTGATTTTACTCTGGCACAAGAATCTATGCGATCAATCAATGGAGAATTGGATAAATTAAGAGGGCAAAGAAATGCCTTCATCAATGATGAAGCCTACACTAAAAGCTTAGATGAACAAATTGAGATTGCCAGAAAGGAATATAAAAGTGCCTTAGATAGAGTTAATGATTCAAAATTAAATACGATTTCCTCTTCTTTTAAATTAGAACCATTGGACTGGGCGGATACACCCGAAGAACCGATTCCTGATAACAAATTTTTGTTAGCTGGTTTTGCAGGTTTGGTGACTGGTTCCTTAGCGACAGTATTATTATTTTTATTGGCCTTGTTTGATTTAAGTTTAAATACTCCAAATCAATTTAGCAAGTTCACTAACCTGAATTTATTGGGCTCTTTAAACAAAGTTAAAGATAGCAACCTTGATCTTAAACAGTTATTTGCTTCTTTTTCTAATGATAAAGACTTAGAAAACTTTAAAGAATCGCTAAGAAAACTTCGATATGTTTTTGAAGAATCCAATGCATCTACCTTCCTCATCACGAGTACTAAAGAAGGGGAAGGGAAAACATTTTTGATCTTGACCCTAGCGTATGCTTTGACTTTGAAGGATAAAAAAATCTTATTGATTGATACTAATTTTAAAAATAACACCTTGACAAGAATGTCTAATGAGAAGATTCAAGACAATCTTTTACATACTCGATTAATTGGTGAAAATAATTTGGCAGATCAATTTGAAGCTAAAAAAATCAACAATATGTTCAACTTGGATAATGTTGACATCATTGGAAATCGAGGTACCAGCCACTCCCCTTCTGAATTTTTTGCAGGCCGAGATTTTCAAAATTTCATCAACGATCTAAAAGATAATTATGACTACATTTTTATGGAAGGTGCTTCGCTCAACAAATATTCTGATACCCGAGAGTTAGTTAGATTTGCAGAAAAAGTAGTTGCCGTATTCTCAGCGGAGTCAGAAATCAAGGATCTTGATAAAGAGTCAATTGATTATTTATTGAGTAAAGAAGATAAATTTTTCGGTTCAGTTTTGAATAAAATTGATATTAAAAACTTGAATTAATGTATTAAGAGTGATGCCTGTCTACCGACAGGCGTAACTTATCACCATCATAAAGATGAGCAAAAAGGAAAATTCTTATTGGATTAAGTCAGGGAGTTATTCTATACTTGAACGTATTTTTGGCCAAATTTTAGGTCTAGGAAATATGGTTTTATTGCTCCGAGCTGTATCAACTGATGAGTTTGGCGTATGGATTCAATTTTTGATCATCGTTGCTCTCATCGAAGTGAGTCGGACTGGATTAATTCAAAATGCTCTCATTCGCTATCTCTCTACCAGCAAAGAAAAAGATAGAGCTAAGATTAATACTGCTTCTATTTTTATCAATATTTGCCTCACCTTGTTGACTATTCTATTCCTTTTATTGTTGTCAAAACCTGCTATCAATTACTTTTATACTGATCCGGAATTTACAGATTCCGTAAAAAATGAATTGATCCGGATGCTTTATTATTATGGGATTACGACCATTGTAATTATGCCTTTTTTGCAATTCAACTATATTCTTCAGGCTAATTTAGATTTTAAAGGATTTTTTTGGGCAAGTTTTACTTATAAAGGAACTCTATTTTTCTATATCCTTTATCAATGGTTTTTTGAAATCCCCATAGACCTTTTTCAACTATCTTTAGTGCTCATATTTTCGGGATTTAGTGCCAGTATCGTAGGATATTTTTTTGCAAAAAGACACCTTATTTTTTCAAAAAATATAGATTGGAAATGGGTGAAAGAATTATTCAATTTTGGAAGATTTACTTTTGGTACCAATTTAAGTACCATCATTTATAAGTTTACAGATCGATCAATGTTGGGAGCTATGGTTGGATTTAAAGCGATTGCTATCTATGAAGTGGCGATTAGAATTACCAATTTAGTGGACATTCCAGCCATCTCAATTGCAGCCATTGTTTTTCCCCAAAGTGCAAAAAGTTCAATTGAAAAAGGTAAAGAAGGTATTCGTGATTTGTACGAAAGATCAGTAGCCGCAATTCTAGGATTGATCATTCCTGCGATGATTTTTATTTACTTGTTTGCAGAGATAGTAGTTGTCATTTTGGGAAAAGAAAAATACTTGGATTCTGTTCCGATTTTAAGATATACTATTTTATTTGCCTTATTTGTTCCATATGCCCTGCAGTTTGGAACTATTTTGGATTCCATAGGTAAGCCTAAAATTAATTTCCGTTTTGTCATTTTAGGTTTGATTTTGAATATCATTTTTAATTATTTTTTGATCAAAGAATATGGAATTATGGGAGCAGTCTGGGGAACACTTTTGACCTATTCTGTGATGTTCATTATTCAAATGTCCTTCTTTTATAAATGGTATGGAATAAGACCTTGGCGTCCGATTGCTTTGATTCCATGGTTTTATAAAAACTTATTTAATATCATTTTAGAATTTTTTAAGAAAAAATAAAATACAGATTACTTATTGTTGGTGACTCTTCATTAACCATTCATCGTTAACCGTTAAAAAAAATGCGAAAAGATATCGACATTATTTACTTTACCCTTTTTCCTTGGGATCATCCCTACTCCTCTGTTTCGTTTTCGTTTTCGAAAGAGTTTATTAAACACAATCGGGTTTTTTATATCAATCCGCCATACTCTTATCGCGACTTTGCGACTCGGTATAATGATAAGTTTACGCAAGAAAGAAAATCGGATTTGTTTATGCACCGCATGCGATATGAGCACCCTCCCCAACTTGAAAAATCACCTAATAAAGATAATTTCTTAGCAGCTTTGCCTCCGATGGTTCCACCAATAAATTTTTTGAGCAAAGGAGCAATTTACAATACGATGCGAGTTCGAAATAATCGAAGCGTTTTAAATACTATAAAAAAGGTCATCAAGGATAATAACATCAAAGATTATATTTTTATGAATTGTTATAATCCGTTCTATGCAGGTTATTTACCCAAGGATGAGTTCAAACCGTTGCTAAATATATATCAATGTATCGATGATATTTCCCAAAATGACTACACCGTCAAACATGGCTTTGACTTAGAAAGAAATGCGGTACAAAATGCAGATGTAACCATTGTCACTTCTCGGGAGTTAAAGAATATTTGGAAAAAAGATGCCAATGAAATTCATATCGTTCACAATGCTGCGGACATTGACATCTTTGAAAAAACCCTAAATGAGAAATTTGACAAACCAGAAGAGATCAAAAATATTGATACCAAAATCATCGGTTTTGTTGGAAATTTAGATGATTTGCGAGTGAATTATCCCTTAATAAAAAAAATTGCAGAGGTTCATGCTGATAAAACTTTATTACTTGTTGGCCCGATAAATAATAACGAAGTGTATGAATTAGGAATGGATAAAATGCCTAACATTATATTTACGGGAAGTAAAGATATTCGAAGTTTGCCACCATACCTTCAGAATATGGATGTGGCAATTATTCCATTTTTACTAAATACTTTGACAAAAAGTATTTATCCCTTAAAAATAAATGAATACCTCGCAGCAGGACGCGCGGTGATCGCTACTAATTTTTCAGAAGACATCCGAACCTTTAAAGATGTGATTCATATTGCTGAAAGTGAAGATCAATTCGTAAATTTGATCGATCAAGCCATCGAAGGACAAACACCTGAAAAAATTCAACAATGTGTAGACGTAGCTAACTCGAATACTTGGGAAGCGAGAGTCAAACAAATTTGGGGTATCGTTGAAAAAAAAATAAGTACATAATAGACTTTATTCTGAATGAAGTTGCAAGGGAGAACGTAAAACGTCCATCGAATAAAGTCTAATTCATCAATCAAAAAAGAAAATATGTTTCAGCCAAGTAAAGAAGATAGAGAAAAATATGGGATGACCGAAGCTAATCGGATCTTTGAATTGATGGCATTGGCAATGGTACTTTTGGCCTTGGTGGCCTTTTTCTTAAAAATACTTTTATTTTAAAATATAGCCCGACTCTGTGAGTCGTTTCAATTTTGCAAACATTTACGACTCCGAGAGTCGTTCTACTTTACAAATTTTTATCAACCTCCATGAAGAACTTACCTTCCGTTATTTTTGAAGATAATGATGTAATTGTTTTAAACAAACCTGCTCATTATTTAACTATTCCAGATCGATTTGTGGCTGAGAGACCCAATCTTACTTCTTTTTTAAAAGATAACATGGACGAGGTATTTGTCGTTCATCGCTTGGATAAAGAAACTAGTGGTGTTATTATTTTTGCAAAAAATGCAGAGGCACATCGGAATTTGAGTATGCAGTTTGAAGCTCGAACTGTTGACAAAATTTACCTCGCACTTGTCGAAGGTTCGGTGCACAAAGAAGAAGGAGAAATTAATCAACCTATTGCTAATAATATGCGCGACAAAGGTCGAATGATTATTGCAAAAAGAGGAAAACCATCTTTGACTCTATTCAAAGTAGTCGAACGATTTAAAAATTATACGCTAGTCGAAGCCAATATCAAAACTGGAAGAACTCATCAGGTGAGAGTTCATTTTGAGGTGATTGGTTATCCTTTGGCTGTGGATTCTTTGTATGGTCGAAAGGATGCGTTTTTACTTTCGGAAGTAAAAATGAAAAAATATCGAAGAGGCAAAGATATAATTGATGAAAAACCATTGATGAGTAGAACTACTCTGCATGCTGCAAAAATCACCTTCCAACATCCCACTACTCATGAATCCATGACCTTCGAAGCAGAACTTCCAAAGGATTTTAGAGCTGTCTTGAATCAATTACGAAAATGGGGAATCTAACTAAAGACCATCTTGTAATTGTATTGTTAGGAATCCTCTTTTATCTACCTTTTCTAGGTGGTGTGCATTTGTTTGATTGGGATGAAATTAACTTTGCCGAAGCAGCTCGCGAGATGATTGTATCAGGTGATTATTTTCATGTACAAATTGACTTTTTACCTTTCTGGGAAAAACCACCATTATTTATTTGGATGCAAGTCTTGGCAATGAAACTCTTTGGGATGAATGAATTTGCAGCTCGTTTTCCCAATGCAATTTGTGGAATTGTTACTCTCCTTTTTCTATTTTCAATCGGAAAAAAATTACATGGAAGAGCATTTGGCTGGATTTGGGTTTTGACCTATTTAGGGTCTATTTTACCTCATTTATATTTTCGTTCAGGCATTATCGATCCGTGGTTTAACTTCCTGATTTTCAGTAGTTTATATTACTTAATTTTAATATTTTCAAACCAAGAAAATTATGGACAAGTAAAATCATTTTATGATAAAAATAAATCATTATTTCTTGGAGGAGTATTGTTAGGATTGGCAGTTTTGACCAAAGGCCCTGCAGCAATCCTGCTAGTTGGACTGACGGGTTTTGTTTATTGGGTAAGTGTAAAATTCAAAATGTATTTTACGATTCCCCAAATTTTGATTTATGGAATTTCTGCAATCTTGGTTACTGCGCTTTGGTTTGGAGTAGAATGGATCATGAATGGAAGTTGGTTTATTCGAGAATTTACGACTTACCAAATACGATTATTTAGTACTCAAGATGCAGGTCATGGAGGGTTTCCCGGATATCATTTTGTGGTA
>CAYGRM010000346.1:0-7203 GCA_964352225.1 uncultured Saprospiraceae bacterium
TTATGTTGTCAATAAAAAAGGACTTAGAATTTTAAATTCTAAGTCCTTTTTTATTTTAGATTAATATCGTCAAAAAAACCGTAGTAAACTTTTTTGATTACCAAAGGCATGATTAAAAAAAGCTCCCCTTTAGGGCAATGTCATTGACATTAGGACACGTCTGTGTATGGGCTGGGGGTTTAATCCTGCTTTGCAAAAACTTTGGTCAACAAATCAGAAGAACGAGAACTTTTATTTTTACGAATATCTAATTCTTTTTCTTCCACTAAACTAAACATTCCATCTAATGCTTTATCCGTTACATGTTGATCTAGTTCCGTGTTTACTTTTTTCCCAAAAGAAACTTTGTTGTATGCTGTTGCAATTTTAGACCAATAATCTCTAGCATTTACTTCATCCAAAGATTGCTGAACTACCGGCATAAATTCTTTGAATAATTGGTTGCGAGTTGTTTTATCTAAATATTGAGTTGCGGCATTTTTTTCGCCCATCAAAATATTCATGGCATCTTTAATCGTCATTTGTTTGATGGCACTAACAAAAATTGGTTTTGCTTTCGTAGCTGCTTTCTCTGCTGCTTCATTCAAAAGCTTCGTCATTTTTTCGTCTGCATCTTCAAATCCAGGGACTCGTTTAACTTTTTCAATTATACTTTGAGCTTCCTCTGGTAAAAGGATTTTATACTGGCTATTCAAGTATCCATTTTCAGACGAAAGAAAATCAGTCGCCTTTCCAACTCCAACATTCAAGGCCTCTTTTAATCCATTTCCAATTTCATCCGTCGATAAATCAGCTCCAGCACTTTTTAATTTAGATTCAGCTTTTTTAGCTGCATTTTTTAATTTTCCAAATTGTGCATTAGATGAAATTTGGAATAGAGACAAACAAAGTAATAAAGTCATTATTTTTTTCATAATCGTATTTTTAACTTTTAAAGATTTTTTATAGTAAAACTTCACTCCATAAACGTTCCAAAATCTCTTTGGAGTCTTAATAGAATCTTAAGGTTTTACTAAAATATTTTCAAATTATGAATCCTTAGGTATTACCTCAGTTTTCTCTCCAAAATACTGGACAAACTTTTGCATTTCGACTGCCAATTCTCTATTCTGAGTTGCTTTATAATAAGTGTCAGCTAATCCTCGAAAAGTTTGATAAAAGAAACGATCCATTTCCATCACTTGCATATCATAAGTCCAAAGATCGATTTTCAAAGTCTCTTTGTTCTTTTTATCAAATAAAGAAAGCAACATCGCTTTAGCTATTTGAGTATCCTTCCCTTCTGGATTATCATCTGAATTCCAATCAATTTGAATGGGAACATTTTTATCATTTAGACCTACATTAATTTCAATCTTGTTGTTTTTTACGATAGTTTTTTCCTTATCCATCTATGTTTAATTTTATTTTAAAATTTTATTCTAATAAATCTCTTTCCGTTTTTCCAATTTTGACCATGGCATCTGAGGTTAACCTTTTGATTCCTCCTTCCAAACTTTGTGCTTCGACTACCATTGCTTTCGCCACATCTTCTGCCTTTACCGGTTGATATTGCCCCAAAAGATCTCCCATCAAAAAGCCAATTCCTCGGGAAACTAGAATTCCAAATCGTTCTAAAGGTCTACTTTCTTCTCGGTCACCAAGTAAAAGTGAAGGTCGTAAAATATGAATTCCCCAAAAAGGTAACTCTTGAATAGCATCCTCCAATTCTCCTTTAACCTTACTGTAAAAAATTCTTGATTTCGAGTCAGCCCCTGAGGCAGAAACTAAAATAAATTGACTTACACCATTCTTAGCTGCAATGGTAGCAATCTCTTTTGGGTATTCAAAATCAACTTTTCGAAAAGCTGCTTGACTTCCTGCTTTTTTGATGGTGGTTCCGAGGGCACAAAACAAATCATTCCCTTTGATCAATTTTTTATACTGCGCAAGATTTTCAAAGTCAATTTCAAATTGCTCTAATTTCACATGTTCTTTTTTCAATTTCCTTCTACCAAAGGAAAGCACCTTTGAATAAATCGGAGATTCCAAAAGCATGTCCAAGCAATGCCCACCTACTAAGCCTGATCCTCCAAAAAGTATTGCCGTTTTATTTCCTTGTTCTATTTTTATCTCCATTTTATATATTGTATTTCGAAACTCCTGCTTCGACTTTTTCCCGAAGTGGGAGTTTTATAGTACCTAAATTGCTTCAATATTATTGCTAGTTAAATGTTTTAAATTTTGGGTAATTTTTTCCATTTCCCAATCCCACCATTTCAAGTTGAGTAACTTTTCAATTTGCCCTGGAGAAAATCTTTTTTTAATTTCATTAGCTGGATTTCCACCTACGATAGTATAAGGTTCGACATCTTTAGTAACTGTTGAGTTGGTCGCAATGATCGCTCCGTCGCCAATTTTCACTCCTGCCATAATCGTAGCATTATATCCAATCCAAACATCATTTCCAATAATCGTATCACCTTTAGTTGGATAAGATTTTCCATCCATGGCATTTTCCCAACCGTTTTGAAAAATAGCGAATGGATACGTAGAAATTGCATCCGTCAAGTGATTCGCTCCATTCATGATAAAAGTTACGCCTGATGCTATCATGCAAAACTTTCCTATAACCAATTTATCTCCTGTAAAATCAAAATGATATTTGACGTTTTTTACAAAGTTATGAACATCCTCGAAATCATCATAATAGGTAAAATCTCCGATTTCAATATTCGGATTTTTTATGATGTTTTTTAAAAAACAAAGTCGATCATAATTTTCTAGGGGAAAAATGGTATTTGGATTGGGACCATGCATTATTTATTATTTCATTTTTGAGATTGGCTTTACTTCCAACCCTTTCATTTTTAAATATCTCAAAACTCCTTTCTTTCCAGCAAGATGCGCAGCGCCAATGGCACAAACAATCGTTTGCTCTGAGGCCATCAAGGCTATTCGATCTGCCATGATTTTATTCCGATCATAAATCAATAATTTCCGTTCTGACCCTGCTGACTTTTTGGAACTTTTGTATAATTGCTGAATATCTGCCTTCTCATAAAGCTCCGCCATTTTCAGCACTTGCTTTCGAAATTGCTTAAAACTTTTAAAGGTTTTTAACAAAGATTTTAGTTGGTTTTCTACTGGAATTTTTGCCATAATCTCTAATTGCTCCTCAAAAGTTTCGATACCTAGCAGAATCTTTTCCTCTTCTTTAGCAAATTGAAATAGAGACTCATCGAGTGATTTTAATCGATCTTTTGACAAAATAACCTCCGCCATCATATTGGTAATTTGCATCGGCAAACTTCGATTAAATTGCCTTAAATCAAATCCAGTAAATCGAATAAACCGCTCATTGATTTTTTTAAATTTCTTAGGCCTAATCATTGATTCCAAAGTTAGCCCTTCTGGCAAACTCATCATCTCGGCAGTAATATTTACATTGGCCGTTTCTAAGTTAAATTCTAAGGCAAATGCATCACATTCTTTGATTTTCTCATGAACTAAACTTTCATAGGTAAAAGCTCTTGCATCACTCACATGCATAGTTCCGAACACATAAGAATCACCTGGGATTTTTTTTCCTGATATTTTCCACAACAACGAATTCTTCTTTTTATTCATAAATCAAAGATTGAGATTTTACTTTTCTTATTTACATTTTTTCGACAAAGAAAGCAGATCGCTTCGCTGACAGAGGACGGATCAGTCGCTTCACTCCTTGTCAGAGCTCAGACTGACGATTATTATTTTGTATGTTACTGAATCGAAATAATATTCAGATCGTAATTGTCCATCTGACTTCTAGCAAGGAGCAAAGCGATTGATCCGAACTCTGACAGCGAAGCGATCTCAACATTAAGAAAAGCCGCTACCGTTTTTCAACAGTAGCGGCTTCTTAATGTTTATTTTCTTAAAAGATTAACTTTCGTAATCGAAAGGTAAAAGTTTAGAATCTTTTACGGTAGACAAAGTCATCAATGTTTTCAATCTTTCGATTTCTTCAATTTGAGACAATGTCTTAAACAATAATTTTTCATATGTAGGAATATCTTTACAAACGATTTTGATTAAAAAATCTGCCTCACCCGTAATGATATAACATTCAGTAATCTCTTCAATTTGCTTGATTTTATCCAAAAATGCATTTAAAGCATTTTCCTTCTGCCACGCCAAAGAAACTAAAACAAAAGTTTTTACACTCAATCCAATTGCCTGAGTATCCACTAATGCATGGTAACTTTTAATAATACCAGATTGTTCTAATTTTTTCACCCGCTCCAAAGTTGGCGCTGGAGAAAGTCCAATCTTCTTTGACAAATCAAGATTGGTAATCTTGCTGTTTTCTTGAAGGATTTTCATAATCTTCAAGTCGATTTTATCGAATTTATTATCCATAATTATTTAGTATGAAATTTAAAATTTAATGTTTTAGGGATATTGTCCTAATTATGGCGCAAATATATCCATAAAAAAATAAAAATCAAAAAAACAACATACTTACGTAGTATTATTTTACGACAAAAGTCTTTTTCGACACTTTTACCAATAAAATTTTGTCAAAATAAAATAAAATCATCAATTAACATTCCTCAGGTCTTGCTCCAATTCCAGATTCTTCTAGCAATTTTAACAACCTTTTTTCATAAAAATCTAATAAAAGATTGGTGATATTAAGTACAATCTCAATCTTTCGATATTCTCCTCCTTTTTCACTTTTTGGATGTTCCCATGCTCCGATTGAAATGGGAACTGCCATGAAATCAAGCTGTTGCTTTACCGTCCAAGCTCTTGCGATCCCAAGTTCCATATTACTTTTTAAAGTTTTAGTTATTTCTTTATCGGTGACTTTCTCCATGATTTCATCGCCTAAAAAATGAGTAAAAGCAGTTCCCTCTGGAATGTCTAATGAATTTTTATATCGAGCTCCTCGGAATGGATTTCCATCGGTATGACCTTCTAAATAAATGAAAAACTCTTCTTTACAGCGCAGATCTTTCTCACAATATTTTGCCAAAACTTCTGTATCCACCCAAGTGGCGATTTTTTTATAATATTCGGGATCTCCCATTTTTGCCAAATCAATATCCTGACATAAATAAGTAGAGATCGTATATTTGATCCCAATATTACCAAGAGGTGCATATTTGACTCCTGTTTCGCATGGTTGTTTATCACTATTCAAATCGACTCGCATAATTTCAGCCGATGCTGGCCCAAAACGCTCTCGTTCTTCATGAGTTTCTTTCCGAGCTTGTAACACCAATTCCCAATATCTACAATCCCAAACTTTGATGCGAAGTCGTTTGACTCGACAAGCTAATTCATCATCATATTCTAATTTTTCAGCTTTTTGTAATTTATCGATATGATCTAAATATCGTTGCCCCTGTTTACATGAATTCATATGACCTTTGATTGTCCAAGACTTAATTTGAGCAATTTTATCACAGTAGTAATTAGCTAAAATAAATGACTCGGTAAGCGTATCATTATTTGTCACAAACTCTTTCCAAAGAATATTCAGATTATTAAAATCGTCTTTTTGTCCTTCTACCTTAGCTTTTAATTTTTCGATTTTTTCTAAAGTATTCTTTTGCAACTTAGGCTTAAATTCTTTTTGTACCTCAGCTATCTCACCAAGCATCTCCTCCCCTTTTTCGCAATAATAAATGGTTCCTTCCATGGTTAATGCACGAATGACTGCTTCTTTGGAACAGTACTCAAATCCGTATTCTATTCCACTAGTCAATGTATCTTTCGGCATGAATTCCGCCCAAGCCTTATTTAAATTAGCAATGTCTCCGTTGTTTTTACCTACCTCTGTTTCTAGCCAATCGATTTTTTCTGTCAAATCTTTGGCTAACGTGTGTGTATTGTTTTTTTGTAACGCTTTTACTTTTTTCAACATCTCATCCCCTTTTCCACAAAGGTCAGCAGCACCTTGTAAAACATATGATTTCATCGAAGGAATAGAATAACATTCGACCTCTGGAATCTCTAAAGTAAAACCTGGAGACTCTCCACTTTCCGTAAATGTCTTCCATGCTTTTCCTAGTTTAGGTAAGTTCGTAAAAAGCGTTTTCATCATTTTCACCTCTTCTGTAAGACCTTGGATATCTGAAACTTTAAGGGATGTTTTTTCCGCCAATTTCAAAACTCGATCTTCAAAATCACTTTTCGCTTCAGCAACCTCAGCTAAGCAATAATGAGCATGAGCTTCCATATAAAAGTACTTTGCCAAAGTTCCTTTTTCACAAACTTGAGTTGCTTTGTCGATTGCTTCTAATCTCGATATACTAATATCTCTGGTTTTTAAAAACTCTGCCCACAATCTTCCGACCTCATGATAAGCTTTGATTTTAACAGCAAGATCATCATGTTTTTCTTGGTAGCCAGGAATCGTTTTGTAAGATGCTTCTCCCATTTTTTTGACTTCAGCCATTTGAGTTTCAGCATCAGAAATATCTCCACTACAAAAGTGAGTATTAGCCACCATCAAACAATATCTCAAATAATCAATCGGTTGATTTTTTTGAGGTTTTGGCATTTCGCTGATATTAGAAATTTTATTATTAGATAAAAATTCTTTCCAAGTATCTTCAAAATTGACAAATTGACTTTGCATTGGAATGGAAAAAAGTAGAACAAACGAAAGGCATAAAAAACGAGTAATTTTTAATTTCATAATTCGGTTGAGTTGGATTATTTTTATTTAATAAAAAAGAAAATGAAAGTGAACCATTCTTTTTTTGTAAAAAAAACGGTCAAAGCTCTTCAAAACGGAGGTGAAGTTAGGATAGGTAAAAGGCAAATCAAATATAAAAAAGAATCATCATATTAAAGGCTTTTCAAATTACTATTTATGACTCCAATTATTTGGATCGTCACTTTGATTTGGTGACAGGCCTAAAATGTCACCTTGAGTATTTACCCCTAGTCCAACTACTGTTCTATTGACATAGTTAAAATAACTAACTAACTGGTTGACTTCAAGAATCTCACCATCATCAAAACCAACACTTCGGAGGGATTCTATATCCTTTTGGGAAATAGTATTATGGGCTAAAGTAAGTTTTTTTGCATAACGAAAACCTTCGAGCATTTTCTCATCGAAGGATTTTTCGAGTTCATCATTTTCAATATTTGACTTTATTTCCTTGTATTTTTCTTCATTATTTTTTTTTTTATTGATTCGTTGTGCATGTTGATCTACAC
>CAYGRM010000347.1:0-3512 GCA_964352225.1 uncultured Saprospiraceae bacterium
TCTCTTCTCCTGTTTTTTTAGCTCTTCAATTTCAAGTTCCTTTTGTTTTTGTTTTTCTAACTCCAGCTTTTTCTGAAATTTTTGACTTTTTAATCTGTCAATTCTTTTTTGATTTGCAGCCTTCTCACTTTGTTCAAACGACTTTCGTTCAATCAGTTCTTTTTCATAAACTTTTCTTTTCTGTAATTCCTCTTGTTCTTTTTTCTTCTGTTCCCATCTTTTTTGAGCAGCCGCTCTTGCCTGAAAAGCTTTGAGTGCTGAATCCCGTTTTTCATTTTCTCTCAACTCCGCTCTTAATGCAGCGACTTTCTTTTCCAGGGCTTCGACTTTTTGAAAATGTTTTTTATCAAAGTCTCTTCTTTCCTTACGCTGCTCTATTCGCGTTTCCTTTGTGTATTGTTTGACAGGATACATTTTCTTGATCCGATCCTCTTCTGGATCGGGTTCTCCTTCACCCGTTAGTTTTTTGAGTTCCTTTTCGAGCTTTTTTTGTTTTTTAAATAAAGAATCGACTTCGTCTGGAAGTTTGACTTGATTTTTAAGATAAGCCAGATCAGTTTCGGATATCTTTTCCGGCTGATCTGACTCATCCTCATTCATGAGGTCTTCCCATGATTTATAATCATCTTCCATTAATTAATCGTAGTCAATTTTTACTTAAAAAAATAAAAAGGCTTAGTCAACATCTCAAGCATTATCATCATCAATCAATTTTCGAATTCGTTGTTCCAAAATAGCAGGAGGTGGAACAGGTACTAACTTGGTACGAACCAAACTGGATCCCTCCGCACTATACTGATACTTAGAGGCAAAAGAAGCACTTACTGTAGTGGCTGTCATTGCAGCTCCACCGATTCCGAAGGGTAATATACCTCCTACCGCAGCTGCTTTCACCGTCTTTTTACTTTTAGTGCTGGTATCCTCAGATGACATGCTGATCGACATTTTTACTTCGATAATGGTATCCACAAATTGATAAAATGTAGGTGTGAAACCTAACTCGATCATGGAGTATTTTTTACCATCAAAATCGACTTTGTGACCATCTGCCATGATGGGTTCTCCAGATTCATCTACATTCCCGGTATCATATTTAGTTCCACTCATCATTTGAGCAATGCGCATACTTGTACTATCCAAATCAAATTGAGCTTTAGCGATACCTAGTCCAATATCTCGGATAATATTGGAAATCTTTACTTCCGTAAGTTGTCTACCTATAGAAACAGCATCATGTTTTCCTGCTGACATATTATTTTATTTTTTAGGTAAAAGAATTATTTAAATAATATCAACTACTGCGTTTCATTGCCAGCGGCTAACCGAGCATTTCTATACATTTCCTCTGTTTCCATCAATAGTCGAATTCTTTCTTCCAAAATTGTTGGAGGGGGTACCGGAACCATTTTGGTTCGAACCAAACTAGACCCTTCTACAGAGTAGCTGTACTTGCTAGACATAGCTGGATCAACAGATTTTGCAACAATTGAAGTTTCTTTTCTCTTATAGGAAGAAGAGTGGGGTCGGTACCATGACCAACCATATCCTTGAGAAGAATACTCTGTTGATTTGGAATTCACAGTAGTACTTCTTTCCGTTTGAGTTTTTGATTGAGATTCCGATTCAATCATATTGACCGTAATCTTGATTTCAATGATGGTATCTACAAATTGATAAAAATTAGGGGTGAATCCCAACTCCATCATACTCAGTTTTCGTGGGGTTCTTCTTCCACCACCACCTTCGAATCTAAGTGCGATTTTACCTTTTGTATAACCTTTTCCTTTGTTACTAATTTCAATATTTTTAATACTACCAGCATCATCTATCTCTGCCCATCCAGTTGCTGTTTCCTCTTCTTCAAATCCTGGGAATCCTTCAATTACAACTTTAGGCTTATAAGCATAATCTTTCCCATAGTTGCCACCCGCTTTTAGCTTTATTGCTTGTATTCCACCTGTATTAGGCCCTGATTCAAGCAAGTCTAATTCAAAATCATTTGGATTAGCGGGTTCATTGAGGTAATCATATCCAAAGTAAACTCTAGAATCAATAACTTGTGGTTCTGCCCCATCAGGCAAGTTATCACCTGCTTTAGTTAATAATTGACCGGTATCAATATCCCTGAGAAGACGTTGACCACTCATGAGTTCTGTAACTCGGATACTGGACTTGTCTAAAGCCCATTGGCCTTCTGCGATACCTAGCGCAACGCTACTGATGATAGTACCAAATGGGACTGCGCCCATTTCTTTTCCTACGTTGCCTGTGCTGTAGTTTGACATATTACGATTATTTTAAGGTTATGAAGATTATTAAATTAAAATCTATCTGGGTTATCAATATAATTTTGAATTAACTGATTAAGTTGATCTGGAGGCGGTAGTGAAACCAGTTTTGTAGTCAATTCGCTTGAAGCCTCTGCAGTAAACGAATATTTATTGCTATAGCTGGCATTCAAAGAAACTCCAACCATAACAGGTAGCGGTACGGGTAAAGGTATGCCCACATTTACACCAGCACTCACGCCCATCTCTTCCCCTTCCATGGAAGACAATGCTACTCTGATACTGATATTGACTTCAGAAAAGTGATAGAAAGAAGGAATAAATCCTAGCTCCAACAAAGACTTCTTCTCAAATGTGCCTGGAAGTTCAATACCATTTTTTTCTCTATCTGCTAAGGCTTCAATGGTTTTAGCCACGGTTAAATCCATATTCATTTGAGCTTCCACAATGGCTACTCCCAGGCTATTGATTAATGCCGGGATGGGAGTATTCTCCATCATTTTGAAAACCTTCTTTCCTTTGTCTGTTCCTTCTCTAAACATATCTTTTGGGTTTATGAATTATTATTCGTCTTCACTATTTAATTGCGTTAAAAATGCTACTAATTTTTCTGGAGCCGGTACTGCTACCATGGTAGCTTCAATACTAGCTGCTCCTGTCACATCAAAGCTATGTTTTCTACTTTCTCTATAATTGAAAGTAGCAGAAATCGCAACTTTGTCAGCAAGGGAGGAAGCCCCCATTGGTTGTCCTGCTGTGCTGGTACTGGGTATTTTTCCACCAGTACCACCAGTACCTTCCGGCATCGTTACATTATTCATTTTCCCACCGGCTTGTTTAAAATTCTTCTTGGCAGCCTGTGTGTTTACTTGTGCTGTTTTCAGGTTTTCCCGTCCTGTATTTGCAGCTTTGTTCTTATTAGAAAAATTATCTTTTTGAGTTTTTAAATTAGCTTGTGAATTTTTTAATGCATCCTTTCTATTTGTTAAGGAGGCTTTCATCCCCTCTTTTTTAGATTGTAACTGCCCTATTTTTTTTTGAGAATTATTATGGGCTTCTTGTCTTCTATTGTGTGTTTCCTTTCTTCCAGCTACCTCATTTCGTTTCTGCTGTGCCTTATCTTTAGCTCCACCTAGTTTTTCTTTTTTCTTTTCCAAGTCACTTTGTAACCCTGCTGCTTTGAGCCCACTCTGTTCAGCATCACTTTGATACTTTGTTCCAGCA
>CAYGRM010000347.1:3522-7184 GCA_964352225.1 uncultured Saprospiraceae bacterium
GTATTATCAACCTTAGCGGTTGCAACAGCTTTTGCTGATTTTGCTTCATTTGCTTCTCTCCTCGCCTCTTCAGCCTTAGCTTTAAATGAGGGATTGGTTTTAGCCTTCGTTTCTAATGCTTTAGCTGTCTTTTCAGTATCTTTAACTTTTGCATCTGCTAGCTTTTCATCAGTTAGCGCTTTTTGATGTGCTACACCTGCTTTGCCTGCATTTTCATTGGATTTTCTTGCCTCCTCTTCATAATAATTCTTCTCATAATTTTTCTTATTAATTTCAGCCTGTGTATCATCTACTAATTTTTGTTTTTCACTTTCCTGCTTTTCGATACCTTGAAGTTCTTTCTCAGCTTTTGCAAGATTTTTATTTGACGTTGAAAGTAATTTTTCGTTATTAACGTCATCTTTTTTTACTGAAGCAAGCTCATTTTCAGTTGCTTTAATACCATTAGCAGTTTTATCTACTTTATATTGATCGACTTCTGCTACTTTTTGAGCAGAGTTAAGATTTTTCGCAGCATCTTGTTCATCTTTCTCTAGGATCTTTACATTTTCAACATGGGTTCCTTCCTCTTTTGCCGCCGCTTCAAGTTTATTTTTGGATTCTTCTAATTCAGGATCAACAGGTTTAGGATCTTCTGGTTTAGGATCTTCAGCCATAAGAGATTATTTTAGAAAACATTAAAAATAATATTTACAAATTCGCTGTTTTTGTTTTTCGGTAAAAAGATACTCGAAGTTTAAAATGGTCTATACGGAGGAACAGAGGGTGGTGCCGCTGTAGGAGAAGGAGGTAGTCCTCCATACCCTATTCCGAATCCAAAGCTTTTATCTGTGGTAGATTCTTCGCTCATTTTTATTTCTACACTTACTTTGATTACCACTTTTTCAAATTGATAAAAGTTAGGAACTAAACCCAATTCCAATAAATTGGCAGATTGGCCTCCTTTGTTGGTAATTGGATTATCCAAGGCTCGATAAAGTGCTTGCAGAGATAAGGCATCCAATTTTCTTTGCGAATCAATGATTCCTTGCGCCATAGTGAAAAGTAATTCTCTGAGCGGATATTTTTGAAGCATCGAACTTACCTTACTAGTATCTTGTGCCATATCACTTTAGTTTAAAATTTTATAATTCAATTTTGTATTTGCTGACTTTGTGAAAAGTCTTTAAGATTTATTGTAATTACCTCCCTACCATCATATTTTTCTCATCGGGTAATTTGATAGCAGCTTCCGGACGGAGACTTTCTTTTTTTACTGTGAAATAATTGGAAGATTTCTGCTCCGAAAGAATTCTTTTTTCATCAATGTGAAAACAAGATTGCGCCCATCGCATTACTTTTTCAGCAAGTGGAAATTTGCCATTTTCCTTTTTAATCAAGTCAATTGCTTTTTTCAAAAATTCTTTGGCTTCTTCTTTTCGATCCATTTTGAATAAAACAATTCCTTTGCGTTGATGGATATTTGCAAAATCCAATTTTGCAAAATTATTATCTTCAGCTGGTGGCGTTTCTTCATAAATTTTCAAGGCTCGATTGCAATAGTCCAACACTTCATTATGCATGCCTAAATGTTCCATGGATTCCAACGCACTTTCTAGATATAATCGAAAAAACAATTCGGGATCTCCGGCTTGAACGGTCATATTGATCGCAGATTGGTAATATGCTAATGCCAATTTATGATTGCCTTCTACTGCATAGATTTTACCTTGCTCGGCAACGCCCATGTGTAATTTTAGTCCCTCAGCAGGAGGTGATTGTGCTTGAGTTTGATTTGCGGTCATTTTTTCTTTAAGTTATTTTTATCTCAAAATTCTATTAGAAGATGTTCCTATTTTTTTCAATTCGTATTGTAACCATTGCACTTGTGGACTAGTAAAAGGTCCTTCAATTATTTTAGTATTGAGCAAAGACTCCTGAATTACTTTTGTGTCAATTCCGCCAATAATATTCAAAAGTTCGATGGTCGGTTTTATATGTTTAACAGAATTGATTTTTAGAGAAAAAGATTGGAACACCAATAAGTGTCCTGAAGAGACAGCACCTAATTTTTTCAATTTTTCAAATTCTTCTTCTAGCTTTTGGAAATTAATGTTTTTATGAATAATCAATGGGAGTTTAGTCAGCACTTTTTTAGCTATTGCCTCAGGCATTCCAGTTGAAGTGGTTAAGTATTCCAACATTTCGGAGGTGTCAGAAGCTTTATCCAATCGTAGGTCAAACCGTTCAAAATCTCGATTAACGATTTTGATTGGAAGACTCGTACGATAAACGCTACTCCAAAGTTTATCCGCTTGTTTTTTTGAAATTCCAGCACAGACCAAAGTAGAGACTTCAGATTTTGTCTGAGTACCTCCTAATTTTAATCCTAGATTTTTAAAAATTTGGTTGATTAAATTTTGATCAAAGGCAGAACACTCCCCTTTGAATACATCAAATGTACCTTCATGAGGATTGGAAATATCTACTTCTACATCTAAAGGTTTGAATCTTTCGCGGATTGCTTCTGCAGCGTTTTTAGAAATTTTGCCGATGAGTACGGTTGGAGACTTGCACAATGCCTTTCGAATATCTTCAATTGGTAAACCTGTGAGCGAGACAATCGTTTTTGCAATGTCCTGAATTTTGCTATAGTCTTTTATAACTAGTGCTACTTCATGGTCACTATCTCCCGGATTGAACTTTTCCTCTTCATTAATCACATAACTTTCCAAACCTGTGGAGAGTAACAATTTATTCATTTCTATTGCAGTCTCCTCAGGAAGACCCGTAAATAGTTTTGCAGGTGTTTGAAATAAAAGAGATGCAATTTTATTTTCGGAAAGAGGAGATACTTTTTTTAAGGCTGGTATTAATCCAATACCAGCTTTACCAATAGAATCTACAACGATTCCGTAATTTGAGGATTCTGTTTTATTATTTGTGTTTTTTGTTGTAATTGTTTCCATTAAGCAGTATGAAGTTAAAATATTGTGTTCAACAATTTATTTTCAATAATGAAATAGGATATCCACTAAATTATGAACCAATAGATCATAATTATAAATTATGTATTATTATTTTTGTTAACTTCAGTTGAATGAATCTCTCCTTGATATAAGGAGATTAGTAAAAGGGATGAATTTTAATCTTGATATTATGTTCAAGAGAAGAAGTAATTCTTCAATATAAATCTAGAGTTAGAAACTAATATGTAAAGATCTGGCTTTTTAAAGTTTATCATATTGATAATTTGTTTGTCTGAATTCAGCTAAATACTTAAAATACATTTCAATTTTTTGTATTAAAAAATATTTGACCTAATTACAGATTTTTGTTTATTTGGTACTTCTGGCAGCCATCTGATACTTTATTTCTTTTAGGCTATTTTCAAACACATTATATTGTGTTATGATGTAAACATAAAAATAAATATTTTTAAAAAAAAAAATATTATTAAAAAATATTATAATTTATTTTTTCTAATACAATATTTCTCAATACTAAATAACAACATATTTACAAAATGAAATTATTCATATATTTATTATTAATCCTTTTAATTTCTTCTTGCAACGATACCCCTCAATCCATTTCCGGAACTGAAACTTATCAACTGCTCTCCCAAACCGTTGAAATAAAAGATACCATATTTAAAAGGGATGCAAATCGAAACCCAACTT
>CAYGRM010000348.1:0-7141 GCA_964352225.1 uncultured Saprospiraceae bacterium
GCCTAGCTATCTGCAGAAAATTTAACAGCGAAGCGAAGGATAATTTTAAAAGAAGCCATCAAATTCAAAAGTTAATTATGTTACAGAGTATTTAATCCTATTCTTCGTTTTTTTTCATCAAAAAGTAATTCTTCTCATTATGTTGAGTAATTTCGTCCATTCAATAAAGATCCAACAAATTAATTTTCTCTTTGTTAATGAGAATCGAACAATTGTTAATCACCTGTTAAGCTCTAAATTACATTTTCCATGCAAACATTGATTGTCTGTATTTTAACTAATACCGTAATTGGTTTCATTTTCAAGATGTTTCCCAAATATGGTGTAAATACATTACAAGCCATCGTTGTCAATTATTTTGTTTGTGTTGCCATGGCTGGTTCTGTCCTTGGCGAATTTCCCATTATATCTAACGTACATCAGACCGAGTGGTTTCCATATGCCCTCTTTTTAGGTTTTATTTTTATCATAGGTTTTAATGTGACGGCACTAAGTTTTCAAAAATTTGGAGTTACGCTGACGACCATCATGCAAAAAATGTCTTTGCTGTTGACGGTACCCGTTGCGATTTATATGTACAATGAAGAGATCAATGCTTGGAAAGTCTTTGGTTTAATTGCAGGTTTAATTGCAATTTATTTGACGAACAAGCCTAAGAAATCAGAATTGAAAAATGCTCAGAATTTGTCAAAGTGGATGGTTCTTTTACCCTTAGCTGTATGGTTGATTGCTGTTTGTATAGAGACCGTTTTACAATATGTTGAGACAAAAATTTTAGGTGGAATGGGTGGATTGAATTTCGTAGCCACTCTTTTTGGGATTGCGGGAACCCTAGGTTTAATTTTGGTTATTGCAGGGCTGATCTCAGGCAAATTAGTTTTTTCAATCAAAAATATAATTGCTGGAATTGTTTTAGGCGTGCCTAATTTCTTTTCTATTTATTTGATCATTGTGGCAATTTCGGAAGGCTGGGAAGGATCAAAATTTTTCCCATACAATAATATTTCGATCATCGCTTTATCAGCGATTATTGCCTATTTATTTTTTAGTGAAAAATTATCGAAGGTGAATGTGGCGGGAGTGGTGTTGGCGATTTCGGCGATTTGGATGATCTCGATGGGTTAGTTTTTTGCCACAGATGAGCACAGACTTATTTATGACTTTTCGCTGAAAAAGATACAAATTAGCGAAAAGTCAGAGGCAATAAAATCAAAACCCGCCAAACCTCGCATCCGCATTATTCTTCTGATAAGGCAATTCTATAAAATCTAAAGACGATGGTTTTACTCTCAAAAAGAAACTATAGGTAGTTCGTTCTGGCTGCCAACTCATCCCCATTTCCCAACAATGCAAATCTCGATAAAATGAAAAATCAGGAAACGTTACTTTTTTATCCTTAAAATTATAGCCAATCCGACCAACCGTAATTCTCCAATTATCTGTCAAGTTAATATTCCCTCGAGTTTCAATGGAATGATTTGTAATAACCAAAGTATCCCTTCCCGTTAAAGTAGAAGGTTCAAATTCCAAATTAAAATTATAATTGATTCTAAAATTTTCAAATAGGTCTAAGAATCCTTCTCCCGACTTTACACTTCCTCTTGGCGCATTGATTGCTCCTTGATTATTGCCAAAAGGAGTATCATCTTGATTCGAATCTCCACCTGGAAATGAGGGAGCACCTTGCCCCGTTTTAGGAGATGATTTTCCTGAACCAAAAAATCCTCTAATTTGCTTTACCGAAATACTTGTACTCGTTCTCATGACTGCATTGACGAATCGCAACGGCCGTTTATTGGAATCCCAATAAAAGGTATTTATTGCTCTCGTTCTAGTCGAATTCAAAGCATAAGGACTCCAACTCGCCGTCAAATTCACATTGGTCATCCCATTAAAAAATCGGGTAGCTCCACTTGCACGGATATCACTCCATTGCAAAGAATCCTTCGCTAAATTATAATCACCATTGACATTGATGTCATTAAATAATTTAAACTTCTTAGCAGTAGAATCTCTTTTTGACCAAAATTTAGCTTCAAAATTATTTCGAATTCCATAGGTCAATCTCATCTGTTTCCCACCCGATCCTGGACTTCCATATATTCCATTGGCAAAAACATTATAGTTTAGCGTATCCATATCCGTCAACGGTGTTTCAGGTGAGATCACATCTTTATAATAACCAAATTCTGGATTCGTATAATCTGGAGTGTAGGAAAAACCAATTGTCGGTTTTGCCACATGTCGAACCCCTCGAATGAATCCTTTTTTAAAGTTTTTTGTAAAATATCGCGTGGTGTTCAAATTGACTCCTGCATTCAATTGAAAATATCTCGAAAAGCCATTGATCTTATTATCGACAATTCCACCATAGGAAGTCGTATCATATTCTACTCCAAAAATAGTACTATCAGCATTGTACAAAATCGTAGTATCGATACTTAGTTCGGAAACATATTCCTTTTCTAATTCATTTCCATACCACACATCGGTATAACTAATATTAGGCGAAACGTTGATAAATTTAAAAATTTTGAGATTCAGATCCGAAGCCACTTTATGCCTCATTCCATACTGAGCACTTTCCAAAGTCTGTTGAGTAAACAAAGTGGTATCTGTTGTCGTAAACCGGTTTTGGGCATTCATGTCATACTTGAAAGTAACTCGTTCATACCATTTCTCCTTCCCAACTCTATTTTCATTTTTGAAGGGAAAAATTCG
The DNA here is from genome assembly GCA_964352225.1 of uncultured Saprospiraceae bacterium. Taxonomy (GTDB): domain Bacteria; phylum Bacteroidota; class Bacteroidia; order Chitinophagales; family Saprospiraceae; genus CAJQQY01. The sequence goes on from CAYGRM010000348.1 coordinate 2,722, forward strand.
ATCCATCACCAATCCGACTGTTGGTAAATTAAAAGTAACCGAATTCGATCGTGTATTTTGAGAGTGATTCATACTCGCGGTCAAGTTGAATGGACTACCAGGAAAAGCCTGTCGATAATTAATATTAGAACTTAAGGAATTATCCAACACACTATTAGCATCGTTAAAATTTCGACTTTGGAATCCATTCGTTTGAATATTTACGCTTGCGCTAAAAGATCGATTAGGATGTGCCGAACGATCTTGAGAATGTGACCAGCGAAGATTTAACGAACGTTCTCTTGATTTACTCGCATCAGATAATTCTTGCACTCGATCTGAAAAAGCTAAATTAAAATTCCCCGAATTTTTATACCGATATTTATATCTAGTATCCACATTCAATCCCCAAGTTCCTCTAAAATAAATATCTCCCGTCACTCTGGTATCCCAATTATCATTGATAGGAAAATACCAACCTACATTTCTCAATCCAAATCCCCAAGTTTCTGAAAACTCATAATCTCTCGGAAAAATAAGTCCAGTTCGAGCACCTTGTTTTAATGGAAAAAAACCAAAAGGTAATGCCAAGGGAGTAGGAATTCCTCCCAACTCTATAAGCGATGGACCAACCACAGCTACTTTTCCAGAAACCATTTTCAGCTTTTTACACCGAATCCCAAAGTGTGGTTCAGGATGATTACAGGTGGTAAAAATAGAATTTAGATTATAAGCAACATCGTTATTTGTTGTATCAGATGGAGAAATTTTGCCGCCTTGGATTATTTTCGATTCACTTCCATGAATATATAAATCCCCTTCTTGCGTCACCGCATCATAGACTTTTCCTTTCTTAGTTTTGAAATTAAACTTGATTTTTTTTGCCGAAAAATTTTGTTCTCCTTCATCAAAAATGGGGTTACCAATTCGATTTCCCAAAGTATCCGTCAAGCCTTCTGCAATGACAATATTATTTCCAAAATCAATAGTAATTCGCTCTGCAGTCAACTTCAAAGTGTTCTGAACCACGATCGCTTCACCATACAAATAAACCTTTTTGTTTTTAATATCGTAATCCATCGAGTCCCTACAATCATACTCTACCGGATCTTCGGGAGAGTCTGGAGAAATCTGAACTGTTAAGTTTTTTTGGCTAGGAATTGGTGGATTTACAGCGGTAGGAATTTGTTGATTAAGTGAATCTGAAAAAACTGGAATCGTATCATTTGACAACTTTGCTGGTTCGATAGGAAGGTCTTGACCAATGGCATTTGTCACCAAACCCAACATTATCAGCAATATGATCGTATAAATATTTTTCAAATTCGAATTTTATATTTTTTTTGAAATGGTTTTTATACTTCTAATTCGGCTCCTTTGATTTTGGGAGAGGGCCTGAAGGATAAGTATAAAATTCAAAATCAATTTGTATATTTATAGTTTACCTATAACTTTATCATTTAGAGAAAACAAAATTCCTCCCAAAACCTAAGTAAACTTATTTTTATTAAAAACTTGTGCAACACAATGCGACACAACATACTCTTTTCAACGTTGGTTTTGCTGCTAATGTCTGGTTCTTTTCTCAACTTTAACTATAGTTATTCCCCACATTTAGCTATTGTTAACGAAATTAACACAGCGGATTCCACTAATTTCGGCAAAGATAACCAACTCGACCATTTCACAAAACTAGATTACCAACTTCGTACCGTGGTTATTGATGCTGGTCATGGTGGTCACGATCATGGTTGCTCTGGAATTCACTCCAAAGAAAAACACATTGCCCTCAATATTTCTAAAAAATTAGGCAGATATATTCAAGGAAAGTTTCCCAAGATTAAGGTCATTTATACGCGTGATCAAGATGTTTTTGTCCCACTTCATACGCGTGCTGAAATTGCCAACAAAAATAAGGCAGATCTTTTTATTTCCATTCATTGCAATGCCATGAGTACTCAAAAACATCTCGTACGAGGAACGGAAACTTATGTGATGGGTTTACACAATGCTGATGAAAACCTTGCCGTTGCCAAAAGAGAAAATGAAGCTATTTTACTCGAAAAAGATTATGAAAAAAACTACCACGGTTTTGATCCCGAATCTCCAGAAGGGCATATCATTTTAGCGATGGTGCAAAATGCATTTTTAGAACAAAGCATTTCTTTTGCTGAAAAGGTAGAGTATAATTTTAATCATCTAGCCGGTCGAAAAAGTCGGGGCGTGAAGCAAGCAGGATTTTTGGTTTTGCGCGAAACCACCATGCCAAGTGTTTTGATCGAAACAGGTTATTTGACCCATAAATCCGAGGAAAAATATATGAAAACCAAGCAAGGTCAGGATGAATTGGCGTTCGCAATTTTCAAAGCATTCCAATCTTATAAAAGAGAAATTGAAGTAGATAATGCTACATCTCCTGCCGCACTTCCTGCAAAAAGACAGAATTCGGTCAACTCTCAAAAAATAATTCCTATAGAATATAATTCCAATTCAGCAGAAAATTCTACAAAAATCTTTAAAGTCCAACTCGCCGCTGCTAGCAAATCTATTAATACCAATACTTCAAAATGGAAAAAGGTCAAATTTCCTATCGAAATGAAACGAGAAAATGGAAATTTCAAGTACCTTGCGGGCAATTTTGAAACCCTAGCAGAAGCCAAAGCTGCTCGAAAAAAAATGAGGAAGCTAGGTTTTAAAGGCGCATTTGTAGTAGCCTATCAAGCAGGGAAACGAGTGAAGACGAAATAGGTGGGAATATCGATTTAAGAATAAGGATTTATGATTTGAGAAGTTTGACATAGCTCTTTGAGTGATTTCGTCAAACTTCTCAAATCCTTGTTCTTAAATCGTTATTCGATATTCCCAGAACCATTTCTCACTTTGTCCGTTAAAGAACATGTTAATCATCTAAAAATACCGACAGGTTATGTCTAGAGAAACAAGAATTGGAATTTTATCTGTTTTAGTAATTGCTGCTTCCATTTGGGGGTACAAGTTTATCAAAGGTCAAAATATCTTATCCTCCCAACAATTTTTCTATATCGAATATGATGATGTTGGACAAATGCAACAGTCTAGTCCTGTTTATAATCGAGGATTACAAATTGGAACGGTTACCGATATTTATAAAAAACCAGACGACTATAAAATTGTAATCGTTGAAATTGAAGTCAATAAAAGCTTCAAAGTACCTAAAGATGCGTTAGCTGTAATTATGCAAACGGCTATGGGCGATAAATCCGTCAACCTTGAATTCACTAATGCTTGTAGTGGTCCAGACTGTGCAAAAAGTGGCGACTTTTTAATTGGAGAATATAAATCTGTGCTAGGTTCGATGACTAGTCCTGATGAAGTAAAACAATATTTGGACGAGGTAGTCAAGGGACTTAAGCTAGTAACCGAAAAATTGGATACGATGGTTAATGACCCAAATAATGTGATGGGAAAAACCATGAGTGACCTTCAATTGACTATGGCAAATATGAAAAATTTGACCGGTAACCTCAGTAGAGAAATGCAACAAAATGGCAAAGTGAATACGATTCTCGAAAACGTTCAACAGTTAACAGCTAGTATCGAGGAGCAAAAAGTAAAGTCAATTCTTGCTAATGCAGATTCAATTACTTCCAAAGTAAATGCAATCAACATGAAAGCCATTTCAGATAACACTAACAAGACCATGGAAGAAACTCAAGTTGCTATCGCTAAATTAACCAAAACGATGGAAGAAGCCGATAAAGCAATCCTTGAATTCAACAATCTTCTTGCTGGTATCAACAAAGGAGAGGGTTCTCTTGGAAAGTTAGCTAAAGATGATAAGTTATATGATGAACTTAAAAATGCTGCTGAAAAAGCAAACGTTTTGATGTTGGATATCCAACAACGGCCAGCTCGATATATTCCTTTTAAATCAAGAAGAAAGGTGAGAAAAATTGATGAAAATAATCCTTTAGTCATCCCTGCTGATGAATCAAAAGAAGGTAAAAACTAGATAATATTATTTTTTATAAATCCAGTTAGCCCTTCCAGATTTTTAAAAATCTGGAAGGGCTTTTTTTTATAAAACATTTACTTCCGCAGTCAATTTAATTCCAAACTTTTGCTCCACAGAATCAATAATTTTTGTCGCCAATTGATACACTTCTTTCCCCGTTGCATTTCCATAATTAACTAGGACAAGTGCTTGCTTTGCATGGCTTCCGGTATTTCCTACCCGCTTACCTTTCCATCCACATTGCTCAATTAACCAACCTGCTGGAACTTTAATTTTTCCATTCTCCAAAGGATAAAAAACGATATGAGGAAATGACTTTTGCAACTGATTAAATTGTCGTTTGGAAATTTCTGGATTTTTGAAAAAACTACCTGAGTTACCTAATTCAGCTGGATCTGGCAACTTGGAAGAACGAATTTCGATGACGGCTTTAGACACATCTTTGAT
>CAYGRM010000349.1:0-7141 GCA_964352225.1 uncultured Saprospiraceae bacterium
TAACAATAACCCTATATTGTGCGTTTTTTAACGGATTTTCGAACAAGTTGTTCGAGTATATGTTTAAAACACAAAATTAACTAATTACATTTTTAAAAAATAATAAATATGAATTTGACGCGAATAAGTCTCTTCTTTTACATTTTCATGCTAAGCATTGTTTCAATTAATGCTCAAGATTATGCTCCTCAGGGTTGGTGGAGAATGGATGCAAAATTAGATAACTATCATGGAGTAAGTATTGAAAAAGCTTACGAAACAATTTTAAAAGGAAAGTCTTCCCAAACGGTGATTGTAGCTGTTATTGATAGCGGAGTTGATGCAGAGCATGAAGATTTAAAAAATGTGATGTGGGTTAACAAAAGTGAGATTACTGGAAATGGAATTGATGATGACAAAAATGGATACATTGATGATATCCATGGCTGGAATTTTTTAGGAAATAAAAATGGCAAAAATGTCGAACACGAGACTTTAGAGGTGACTCGACTTTATGCTAAATATAAACCCAAATTCGATAAGGCTAATCGAGATAAACTATCGAAAAAAGATAAGAAATTGTATGATAAATATTTGACATACAAAGAGGAGGTTGAGAAAAAGCAAAAAAGTGCTCAAAAGCAATTGGATGAATTCAATAGCTTCGCTCCATTCGTAATCAGCTCTCTGGAAGCCTTCGGCCAATCAATGGATGGAAAACCATTGACTAAGGAAAACTTAGAAAAGGTAAACACAGAAGATTTGGATCCTGAAGCTCAGCAAGGTTTTGCGATTCTTCAAAATGTGCTATCTCAAGGTCTAGAAGTCGAAAATGTCCAAGAAATTATTGACATTTTTAGCGAAGAAGGTGATTACTACCGAGGAAGAGCAGAATTCATGTATAATCCTGATTATGATTCTCGAACCATAGTTGGGGACAACTATGCCGATTCTTATGAAAAAGGATATGGTAATAATGATGTTATTGCATCTGATCCAATGCATGGAACTCACGTAGCTGGAATTATTGGAGCGGATAGAACGAATGATCTAGGTATCAAAGGTGTTGCTGATAATGTTAAAATCATGGCTATCCGAATTTTAGCAGACGGAGATGAAAGAGATAAAGATGTGGCTAATGCTATTATTTATGCAGTCGATAATGGAGCAAGTGTAATTAATATGAGTTTTGGAAAAAGTCATAGCTGGGATAAAAAAGCAGTTGATAAAGCGGTAAAATATGCTCAAAAGAAAGATGTTCTTTTGATACATGCTGCCGGTAATGATGGAAAAGATAATGATACAACTGAGAATTACCCAAATGATTCTTACATGAAAAAAAGATTCCTCAGAAAGAGTAAAGAAAAGTTTGTAAAAAATTGGATTGAAGTAGGTGCAGCTTCTTGGGAAAAAGGCGAAAAAATTGCAGCTCCTTTCTCAAACTATGGAGCGGAAAAAGTTGATGTTTTTGCCCCTGGAATGCAAATCTATTCCACTACTCCTGACAATACTTATCAAAATCAACAAGGTACTTCTATGGCTTCGCCAGTAGTTGCAGGCGTCGCTGCGGTGTTAAGATCTTACTACCCTGCTTTGACTGCAGAACAAGTAAAAGATATTATTATGGAGAGTGTCGTACCGATTGGTGGTGAAGTAATTAAGCCAGGCACAGATGATGAGAAAGTTTCTTTTAAAAGCTTAGGTCAAGCTGGTGGATTGATTAATGCGTATGAAGCACTTCAATTAGCTGCCAAAACAAAAGGAAAGAAAAAATTAAGTTCTCCTAAGGCTTAATCAGTTGACAGTTTTCAGTAGGCAGTCTGCATCATTGCAAACTGCCTACTGAAAACTTTTATTTCGCCTCATCCAAAACCAAATCTAGACTCACTTTTTCACTTTCTCTTAAGACAGTAATTCTCACCTTATCATTCGGTTGGTAATTTTCCAAAATAAGTCTTAAATCATTTCTAGTTTTAATGGGATACTCATCGATTCCAATAATTATATCACCTATTACTATTTTACCAAATCGGTCTCGATAAGTAGGCTGAATCCCAGCTTTTTCTGCTCCACTATTTTGATTTACATTCATCACTAAAACGCCCTTAATACCCAATCGAGCTAATGCTCTTTCAGGTGCTAATTCGATGCCGAGAGTTGGCCGAAGGATTTTCCCATGCTTAATTAACTCAGGAATTACCCACTTGACCGCATCTACAGGAATCGAAAATCCGATACCTGCATATGCTCCCGACGGACTATAAATTGAGGTGTTTACACCAATTAGTTCTCCTCGTGAATCTAGTAATGGCCCACCTGAATTACCAGGATTAATTGCAGCATCCGTTTGCACAGCATCTTTAATAATAGAACCATCTACTCCATTTATTTCTCTTCCCAAGGCACTAATTATCCCAGTCGTCAAGGTCTGATCAAACCCAAACGGATTTCCAATCGCATATACTGATTGTCCCACTAATAAATCATCAGAAGATCCAACTGGAATAGGTTCTAATAAATTATCAGGTGCGTCTATTTTCAATACAGCTAAATCTTTTTCGGGTGCATATCCAACCAAGGTAGCAGCCCAAGTAGTTTGATCTGCTAAGGTAACTTGTGCTCGATCTGCTCCTTGAATTACATGAAAATTAGTAATAATATGACCATTTTCATCCCAAACAAAACCGGAACCTGTTCCTCTGGGAATTTCAGTTACATTCTGAGACCAATAGTCCTTCCTTACATTTGAAGTTGTAATAAAAGCAACACTTGGTGTAGCTTTCTCGAAAAGTTTAATAGTAGCTAACTCACTCTTATTCAACCCTTTACGAACTGCTATTTCATTAATACTTTCTTTTTCAATAGTTGGCAATGGTTGGATTACAGTTGTATCTTTTGCTTTCCAAGAAATACCCAAAAAGAACCCTCCAATGAGTAATAAAGCACCAAAAACGATTTTAAAAAATGATTTCATAGTTATTTTATTTTTGATAATAGTCAATTGATGAAAAGCAAAAATAATAGATAATCCACATTTTTGAAAGTGAATTTATTATCTTACGCCTTTTAAAAACAACGAAAATTAAACATAATAATTTTACGATGTCGGAACAAACAAATCCTAATAATCCAAAATCACTTACTGAATTTTTAAGTAATATTTGGGATTTTTTCTATGACCTTTTGGATCTAAAAGATGGTTTGGATAAAGAAGGAACTATCATTAATATCAAAAGTAATAAGGAAATGAAAGGAGCCAACGCCTGGCTTTTGATGTGTTCCATCCTAATTGCTTCTCTTGGATTAGATTTAAATTCACCCGCTGTAATTATCGGCGCCATGCTGATCTCACCTTTGATGTCCCCAATTTTAGGAATTGGTTTAGGCATTGGAATTAATGACCGAAATACTTTAAATATTTCAGGATATCATTTAATGATTGCCATTGGAATTGCCTTGGTCACCAGTACTTTATATTTCTCTATCACCAGCTGGTTAGAAATTGGAAAAGGATTTACCCCTGAAATAGAGGGAAGAACTAGCCCCAATATTTTGGATGCCATGGTTGCATTAATCGGAGGAATGGCAGGAATTATTTCAAGTTCTAGAAAAGATAAATCCAACGCTATTCCGGGGGTCGCAATTGCAACGGCTTTAATGCCTCCTCTATGTGTTACTGGTTATGGAATTGCGCAGTTTTTTGGCTACCTGGTTGGATCGGAGGACGTGCAACCAGATTTTGCCAACATAATGTTTAAATCATTTTTTCTATTCGTTTTAAACGCCACCTTAGTGGCCTTAGCTACTTATTTTATTGTTCGATTTATGGACTTTCCATCTCGATCCTTTGAATCAATGAAAGAAGAAAAGCGGTCTAAGTTTGTTTTGTACTTTACGAGTTTTGTCCTACTAAGTGTAAGTATTTTCACCACCTTCCAAATAATCGAGGATAATAATAAAATTGAAAAAATTGAAACGTTCATTAATGAAAACTTAAATGACCTATCTATCATTTCTAAAAGTATTACTAAAGATTTTTCAAATCAGAAATTTAACGTAAATGTTATCTGTATGGGAACATTGGATACGTTAAAACAAAACAGACATAAAGATTCCCTTAAGTTAAGAGTGCCTGATGCAGAACTAATTTTTACTACCCCAAGTGATGAAAAATTAAAGAAAATAGAAGCTGATAGTGATAAAGACATCGTAAGTGTCAGAACTGATATTGCTAAAATTAGTAATCGACTTGATTCTTTAAATCTCTATCATCAAGAGACGCTGATTAAATTAGAAAATGAAAAAATCACTAAACTAAAATCTATAGCCCTGAGTACCTATGAATTAGAAGATATCAAATGCTATCTTCCGCTTGATAAAAATGATCCTCCCGCTGTCGCTGTGAAATGGAAAAAGAAACCTTCGACTTCAGAACTCGAGGACAAAGAAAAAAATATCAAGACCTTAGTGCTAAACTTAATGGAATTTGATACTTTAATTTTGACGAGTTATTAAGCAAAAAAAAAGTACTACCAGATTTTGAAAATCTGGTAGTACTTATACTTCGTCAAAATTCGAATTTGGAATTGCCTTGTTCGTTATTCGATATTCCATTTCCTATGCCCACTTCTCTGTCGCTATCATTGCTTTAGGGTAATCTAATCCTAATTTCAAATGAAAATCATCTTGCTCCTCATCTGAAAGTATATCAGGACGATGGATTTTCTCTACGGGCAATTCAGCAAGCTCAGGCAACCAATATTTCACATATTCTCCCTCCGGATCATATCTTCTAGCTTGTGATAAAATATTAAAATACCGATTCTCTCTTGGATCACTCCCTACTCCAGCGATATAGTTCCAATTTCCCCAATTTGAACATGGATCGTAGTCAATCAGCATCGACTCGAAATACTCTGCGCCCATTTGCCAATTCACTTTTAAATCTTTTACTAAAAAACTCGCCACATTTTGTCTACCTCTATTTGACATAAATCCGGTAAGCGCTAGCTCTCGCATATTTGCATCGATAAATGGAACCCCGGTTCGCCCATCAATCCATAATTGTAACAAGTCTTTATTGTTTTTCAATTTGGGGTTAACCTCCTCTTTTGTTCCTCCTTTTTGGAAAATTTTATTCCCATGCTTTTTTCCCATGAATCGGAAAAAGTCTCTCCACATCAATTCAAAAAACATCCAATATGTGGAATCATTTTTAGTGCGTTCTGCCTCATACCTTTGTAATTCCTGAAAAATCAACTTTGGAGAAAGACATCCTTGTGCCAAATATGCTGAAAACTTTGAAGAGTAGTTTTCACCTAATAATTTATTCCGAGTTTTTTTATAAGTGGCAATAGCATCTGTATTCCAAAGGTAATCTTCTAGCCTTTGTATTGCCGCGGTTTCACCACCTTTAAAATGGAAAGCAATACGGTCTTCAGATTCATTATTATCATGACCTAAATCTTGAATAGTTGGTATTTCTCCTATTTCTAACTCGCAACTAAGTGGTTCAAATTGCTCAGTTGGAGCTTCTAAAGGTTCCCGTACTTTTACAAAACGTTCCACCTCTTTTCTAAAAGTACTAAAGGTATCAGGACAATGAGGAACAGGGAACGGAAGATCACCTGTATAGTATAACATCTTCCCTCTTGAAAAAATAATCTCTTGTCCGATTGACCACAATTTATTTTCCAGAGCATCTTGAACTTCGACTTCTTCCTTCGTTCTCTCTCGGTTACAAAAGATCCAAGATGATTTTATTTTTTGTGCAATTTCAAAAATTTCGTCCTCAGGTTTTCCAACTCTAACGATTAAATTACTACCTAACTTCTTGAGGGAATTACGAAGATCTTCTATACTTTCTATAATAAATTGAGCACGATGCCTATCCGTTTTCTTGAATCCAAATTTTGTTTTTCCTTTGAAAACTCTTTCATCAAAAACGAAAACGGGTACTACTTCTACTCCACTTTTTAAGGCATGCAATAGAGATTCATTATCATGTAATCTTAAATCCTGTCGAAACCAAACTATGACTCTTTGCTTTTTCATATCGAGATATTTATGGGTTGTTGATTTGTTAATTACTCAACACTTAAAACCTCATTTAGTTGGGTGTTTTGATAATTTTTAAAGCAATAAAGTGCGTTTTCTGTTAATATGTTTTCTCTACGAAGGAATATTTATTGGAATTTAATTTATTTAGAATTTACTAACTTATTTACCTTTTGTATAAACTATTGGATTTAAAATTTACAGCAGAGTTATATTGAAATGAAGTACTTAAAATTTATTTTTTTGACGCAGATTACAAAAACGATTATAATTATCTATGCAATCTGCATCAAAAATAAAACCTAATGCAACGCTGCCCGAATTTCTAAACTATTTATAATCTCCCCTTCTTTCTCTATCCACCAAGCCAAGCGATCATACACCGTTTTTTCATCAAAATAATTCAAGGCCATTTTCACAAACACATGCCCATGCTTCGCTTCTGACGCCCAAAGAATTTTATAAAATCGGTGCATCTCTTGATCTTTTTGAGCTTCCGAAACTAATCGAAAACGCTCCGCCCCCCGAGTCTCTACCACAGAGGCAATCAATAGGCGATCTAAAAATCTTTCCTCTCGTCCGGAGTGACATAACTTTAATAATTTTTTCAAATAAGGATCTTCACCAATTGAATGTTGCAATGGGATTCCATTTTTTTGCATTAATTCATATACTTGTTGAAAATGCTCCAGCTCCTCGATTCCAATCTCAATTAATTCTGGAATGATCTCTTTTCGATCAGGATATTTCGCTACAAAACTCATCGCCATCGCCGATGCTTTTCGTTCACAATCAATATGATCTTGAAGGAAAGCAGGAAAATCTGCGATCACCGCATCTACCCATTCCTGCTTACTTGGTACCGCTATATCTAAATTTAATTTCATCGTATTTTATCTTTGAATTGGTTCAATTTTAAACTTTTAATTTCACCACAAATGTAAGAATTGAAAAGATCAAAAAATATTAGTTTCACTACAAATTGGATTTTAATTTTAGAATCAAAACATTCTTACAATTGTTTTTTATTAATTTGCTTTTTTTTCAAATCTTTAGAGACTGTTTTGAATTATTATGCCACCAAATCCAGTCGGTTTGGCTTGCC
>CAYGRM010000350.1:0-7127 GCA_964352225.1 uncultured Saprospiraceae bacterium
ATTTAAAGCAGTTAAACAACAGATTTAGGATTTAGTTAATTATCCCATCGTCAATTTAATTAGATTCTCTAAAACACTCGTGGAACTGCTTAGTGTTTTAAAGTCTGGGCGTTGTGGTTGGGTTGTCAGAACTATCTTTCGTTCTAGCAAAATAATATAGCTGATGGAGGGAGTTTATGGATGTTTTAGCTTTTATTTTCCTCCGCCTTTTTTTAAGACCTTTTAGTCATTTTTTGAAAAGAGGGAAGAAGGCTTAAATTATCTCCCATTTACCTTCTTGGGGATCAAACTTTACGAATTCATTAGTATCCGTAAATTCGGAGGAGGTCATATTAATCTCAAAGATGCCTTCTTCTGTGAATGCCGAGGAAAAAGATAATTGAGATTTAGTAAGAAGAACACTTATTCCGTATAGACCACCTTTAAAATTAAAATTAATGGAATCACGGTGTGTATTTTCAATTTGAAATCCATATCTCAATAATCTATTTTTTAGGCTCTCAAATTGATCATCGTTGAAGTAAGTGATTAATTCATCGTTTTCAAGAAAATCAAATCCTTTATTTTGGTCTTTTACTTCTTTTCTAAAAAGGTAAATATGATAGCTCATTTTTTTGATATCGTTTTAATAAAATATAAATGTTGAGTGTAACAACTTGATTGGATTCTCTAATTTAAATAAAGTTCGTCGTTGAATGAAGTTTTAAAATCAATTTTATATTAGATTGATGATTGAGCAAATGTTTAATGATCTAAATGGAATTCTAAGCTCATCTTTTAGCGTAAGTTAGTATTTTTTTTTGGGGAACTGTATATGTTTTTAGGAGACAGGGAGGTGAATTAAATGTTTCCTACGGTTGTCAATACATGGATTTTTGGAGTTAATTAAGTAGTAAGGATTGATTTTGTAAATATATTGATATGCGTAATTTTAAATTTCTAAAATTTATTTTTAAGTTGAGTAAGATAATAGGCTAAACTCACCATAAATAAGTACCGCCTTAAATATGAAATATTAGGCTTAAACCAACAACTCGTGTTTTTTTTGAGAAAAACAATGTTTCAAAAACATCATAATTTCAAATAAATAATTGTGTTTACAATTACTGAACAGCGCGAAAAATTAGTCTTGAACAATTCGAATTTTTTTACCCATAACTTTCTCCCCAACTCGAATTTTTAATACATAATCTCCTGTTGCAAAATTTTGTAGATTAATGATATGTTGACCAATCTCTATATTAGATAACTCCAGCTGTTGCACCCCCAATATATTATAAAGTTGCAGTTGATCGATCTGAATACCCGTTTCTATGGTGAAAAAATCTTTTGTTGGATTGGGATAAATATAAATAGCTTGGTCCAATTCAGTATTCACCAAATCGGTGATCGTGATGGTTCGTTGCAAAGTATCTGAAAAACAATCATTGGAGGCAATAAGCGTAATAATTATTTCTCCACTTTGATCAAAAGGAATTTCCAAATCAGTAGAAAAAATTGAAGTTCCATCGGGTAGTATCCATTCGTAATGTTGTGCAAAATTAGAAAGATTTGTTCCCATTAAATTTCCTTGTTCATAGGACAAATTAAAATCAGCAGAAGGGAAAATATTAGGATTAGGTGTCACAGAAATAATTGGTCCTATACTATGATTGATAAAAGAACCGCTAGGCGTAATTTCTTGTTTCACCGCTTTGACTAAATATTGAATTGGTGTTGTGCCCGCTACACAAGAATCTACCCAAGTGGTATTTAAAGTAGGTTCAAGATTCAATGCTTCAAAATAATCCATCCCTTCCTCTTTGTGATAAACTTGATAACCCAAAATATTATCTTCACTCGCAGACCAGCTTAAGACTACATGATTTCCAATTGGTGTAGCTTGTAAATCAGAGGGTGGTAAAACGATGAATGCTTTCAAAGTAGGATCGCCTAATAAATTAATCGTAACAGATTTTGGAAAAAAACCTCCATAATAAAGTTGCTCATTATTTTGCGTCAGACGAGTGCAGAACCCTATGTCAAACCCTAAACCCATCGGATGAAAATACCAATTGGGCGCACCTACCCAAGCACTACTTAAAACTTTTCCCGAAGCTAAAATGGTGCGTAAATAATTATTTTCAAAATCATAATCACCGAAGTAGGAACCAAAGTTAGCCGTAAAGACCGCTTGGAAATTATTGTCGGCATAGGTATAAATACTGCCGAGTCCATTAGAGTTTATCATCGAGCCACTACTGCCTCCATAAGACCAAAGAAAGGAATCATAATAGGCGTCAAAATAAGCACCATAACCCAAACTATCATTTGATACAATGGGAACAAAATTGCGAATGGCATTTTGTCCCAAACCTTCTTTCCATGGATTAAGATTAGAAAAAACGGCTCTCCGATTCACTTGATATTCTCCGGTGCGAAAAGAAATATTTTTTTCCAAATAACGGTCGAGTAATTCATATTCGTTCAAATCAAAAACAGGTAACTCTGAAAAATCCATGCGCCCCACCATCAGCTCTATGTCACTTGGAATAAATCCTTGGTCAAAATTTCCATCTCCAGGAACATTATGAAGCCTTGGATATACGCTCGAAATATTATCAACTGTTTCATCAGTCCAAACTCCATCCATATCACCATAATAATTATCTGCAGGCCAAGCACCTATGTGATCCTGATGGCCATCGGGACTTATATTTCCAGAATGAGGAACCGCAATATTTCCCATCAATAAAACGGCTGTTAAAGAATCAAGTGTAGAATAATTTTGCAAAATCATAGACTTGACATCAGGCACAGTTGCACTTTCTGCAACCGGAATGACATGTGGTTTCCAACCTTCGGAAATTAAAATATCTAAATATGTATTCAAATTATCTGCTACAAAATCTGCCGCTATTGATTCTATCAAAATTAAAACATCTCCTCGCTTAGTTGGAGGTTGGTAATTCACTCCAGAAAACAAATATGCATAACCAAGACTATCACCCGTCTGCTTGACGATTCGATATTCGTATAATTTTCCTTCTTCGATGTCCGTATCTACATAATTAGTATCTACATCTCCCGATGCAAAGATGGGATTTCCCCAAGAAGTATCTTGCGGCATTTTTTTAAAAAGTTCGTAGGTGTTTACGTTGGGATCATCTTTCCATTGAATGGTGAGAGAGTTCAATTGATGATTAGGAATGGCAGTCATTTTTACCGTACGGATGGTATCATAAACATTTTGCCCAAGGGTAATTAAAGGAATTAAGCAAATAAAAATGATTACCCCAAAGAATGATTTTAGTATGGTCATGACTTGAATTTTAACTTCCTTAAAACTTAAAACACGCTCTTATTTAAATAAAAGCTTATAATAAAACGAAGGACTAAAAAGTGATTTATTAAGATCGCGATTATCCAAGATAGAAGTTAATAAATTTTGGACAGATTTACTTTGTCTCCCTTTGTTAAGCAGGAAATTAAATACTTTGGGATATTTCATAAGTGACCGCAAATAGTAACTGAACCGAAACTCATTCCACATTTTTGAATAAATTTCTCGATCATAACTTTTGTTAAATTTTGCATCAAATCGATTTAGTTCAAATGCTTTTTCTAAATGTTCTGCAGCTATTCTACCACTTCGCATGGCATTACCAATTCCCTCTCCTGAAAAAGGATCGATCAAACTTGCAGCGTCACCTAATAATAAAAATCGGTCGCCTGAGCATGGTTTTTTTATAGATCCCATCGGTAACCCAAAACCTTTGACCGACTCTAATGGCTTAGCATTTTTGAATCTATGCTTTACATTAGGATGATTTTGAATAATATCTGCTAGTTTTTCTTTTAGATTTATTTTTCTTTTATTCATTTCACTAGAAAGCATTCCTATTCCAATATTTGCCTGATTATTTGGTAGAGGAAAAATCCAAAAATACCCAGGGAGAATATCTTTATAGAAATGTAATTCAATGTGATTATTTTCATGAAAACCAGTTACATTATCGTAGTATTGACGTAAACCTGCACTATAATGATCTCGCTCAATTTTATTATTAATTAGTCGTTTTCTTACAATGGAATTTGCTCCATCTGCACCTACGATTACTTTTCCTTGGAAGATTTTTTTATCAGTCTCTACCCGAACGGTCTCCTCTGACATTTCAATTTTTTGAACTTTATGATTTAAATAAACATCAATATCAGGCAAGTTATTTATTTGATTAAAAAAGAAGTTGTCAAAAGAAATTCGTTTGACTACATAAGCAGCAGACTTAGTATGCTTAGATTTAGTGAAATTAATATCAAGGAAGTTATGATTGGGAGCAAAAAAGCGAATCCCATCTGATGCTTTTTTAGTAGGAAACTGTTTGAAATGTTCCCCCAGTTCTTCATCTATTCTATAAAATTGATTAACAACATCAGGGCTAATTGCATCCCCACAAATTTTATCCCGAGGAAAAGTATCTTTATCAATTATAGCAATTTTTAATCCTTTTCCAGATAATTTGTGAGCACATGAACAACCGGCAGGACCAGCTCCAATAATAATTATATCATAGGATTCTTTCATTCTATTATGGTGTGGATTTAATTTTTAAAAAAGGTCAAATTACACATTTCTTAAGCTGAAATATAATGAACAAAAAATTTAATTAAAATCATTTCTTAAGCAGCTGTCATCTAATTAAGGTAACATCACCAGTTAAAGATTCTTTTGAACCATTTCCATTAACAAATTCAATAGTATAAACATATACATCACTTGGTGCAGCTTTGTCTTTGTAACTTCCATCCCAACCTTGTGGACTACTTTCATCGTAAACCACTTCACCCCATCGATTGAATATCTTGAATGCGGTGATTTCTACTGGAGCTTCTGATACAGGAGCAAAAAAATCATTTAATCCGTCGGAGTCGGGCGTAAAGGCATTAGGCATACTAACCATACAATCAGAGAATTCTACTTCCAACTCGATAGTGGTGGTGGCACATTGGTTACTGATCGTTAATTCGTACGCTCCTGTTTGGGAAATAGCATAAGACAATTCGGAGGTTCCATCTTGCCATAAAATATTATTATTACTATCGGTTTGAAGAGAAAGATTAAGGGTTTCTCCTTCGCAAATTATGGTATCAGAAAAGGCAGGTTGAAGGTCAAAATTAATTTCAAGAGGAGTTACGATTATCTCAAAAGTATCAATAAATTCATTTTCACAATCATCAGTTGCCATACCGATGTAAGTGGTGCTTTCGGTTGGAGAAGCCGTTGGATTATTTATATTTGGATTGTTCAATCCATCAGTAGGAGTCCAACTATACGTTTCGTTTGGCGCTGATCCGCTTAATTCAATTTCTTCTCCCTCGCAAATATTTAAAGTTTGGTTGGTACTTAATAGGGTACTTTCAAAAGAATCAAAACAGATCGATTGAACATTCGTTTTTCCTCCTGTAGAACCAGTAAATCCCCAATACACCATTGGGTCTCCGCCAAAAATATCATTGATAATATCTCCTGAATAACTCAGTCTAAGCAAGCAATCAAAATATACTTCGAGTAACATACTATCTGCATCCCAAATAATTCTTACCGGGTGATACTCGCAATCTTCAATATTTAGAAAAGCATCGTTTGCATTTACAGGGCCGGCTAAATTATTGGGATTATTATGATTTACATTTCCATCTCTCATAATGGCGATATGATCAGCAGCAAGGTCGGTATTTGTGATATTATCGTAGGTGTCAAATTCTACTCCCAGAGAAGGATTAAAGCTTAAACCATAGCCAATATCTCCTCCTGATTGTCCAGTTGCAGTAGGAGAGGTTTGTAGGACGAAAACCATCCCATCAGCTCCGATATCGGTACAACCAAAATTCATATTGAATTTAAAATCAAAGGAATTATTTAAGTTGATTTGGTCTTCTCGCCAAATAGATGCCACAGAGGCCGGTGTGGTGGTGGTAAGCTGGTAACAAATAGAGTCTAATTGGATTGCTGTTCCGTTTAAGAGAAATTGCCCTTTTACATCAGTTGCAAAAAAGAAGGAACAAAAAATGGAAAAGAATAAAAAGGTATTTCGCGTGTATGTTCTGATTTTCATTATTAAGTGTGAGTTGATTAAAACGGAAAACTAATAATTTTATATGAAAAAAAGATCTTTATTAGTCTTGTCATTTCTATTAAAAATGCGATTTGACTTACTAAATTCAATGAGTAAAACTCCCTAGAAGTTATTTGGAATTGAGTCGTTTAGCGTTTACTGAAGATGAGATTTGGAATACAAAGTTCAATGGGGTAGAACCTGTTGGAAGTAATTTGGATATTAAGGGTTTTCTCATAAAAATACCATGTAAGGATGAATGTGTCTTTTTTAAATCATATAAGATATTAAAAAACATATAAGCCTCCGTTATGAGAATCTTATATGTTCTTAAATGCCTTATATGGTTTAAATTTATTTTTATGAGAAAGCACTTTTTGGATATTAGTGTATGAGGAAGTTAGGATTTAATACTGATTAGAATCTTCACTCTCCAAATAAAAACCTTTGACCATTTCTTCCACAGTTGCTTTTCTGATGGATAGAATAGCTCCTTTGAAGTGTAAAGTTTTGTCAACCATGATGTGATTAAAATCAACTTTGACAAAATCATTTCCGATTTCTACTATTTTTCCGGTATGAATAATTCCATCATCATCCGTTAGATTCACCATGTTATCTATTTGGATATATTGCGACGGAATATCACTTGCTCTGACAAAGTCTTCTTTCGGTATTTTTAAAATATTCAAGGCGTTGCTCTTACCATAAGCTTGATCAGGCGTTAAGATAAATTCAAATGAAGCATCTTCGCCGAGTCCATAAAGTTGTCGCTCGAACTCAGGAAGTAATTTTCCATTCCCAAAATAAAAAATAAATGGATAGCGAGCATCCATTCTTTCGAGTAATTCACCTTCTATATTATTCTCTCTAAGTTCGTAGGTGATAGTAATAATATGGTCTTCTTGTACAATCATTTTCATAATTTCAAAACAAGTTAAATATGGATTTGTTTTAAATTGGAAATATTTTAGAATATTTAATTTTTAATTTAATATTGCAGCGCAGTAGAGTTTCCTAAATAAGTGAAAA
>CAYGRM010000351.1:0-7110 GCA_964352225.1 uncultured Saprospiraceae bacterium
GCTTATCCCTCCTTTCTTCTGTTAATTTAATATTATTTTGTTCTCCTACTTACAGCTAAATATTTTTGCAATGCGTATTATTGCAAATATTTTTCAAAAAAAATCAGATCAACATTATGAGTAAGAAACAATTATATGATTTCGGAATGGTCGGACTTGGCGTGATGGGTAGAAATTTTTTATTAAATGTAGCTGACCACGGTTATTCAATTATTGGTTTAGATAACAATCAAGAACAAGCTGATGCACTCGTCGAAGAAGCTGCTGGCAAACCTGCTAAGGTAACTACCGACATGAAAGATTTTGTCGCTTCGCTAAAAAAACCTCGAAAAATCATGCTACTCGTTCCTGCTGGAAAAGTGGTGGACATAGTCATCGAAGATTTACTCAAACATGTTGAACCAAATGATGTCATCATCGATGGAGGTAATTCTTTTTTTGAAGATACCGAGCGACGATTAGAATATTTGAAAGAGAAAAAGTCACCTTTTTGGGAGTTGGAGTTTCGGGTGGAGCAAAAGGTGCAAGGTTTGGGCCGAGCATTATGCCTGGTGGTTCGAAGCAAGCTTATAATAAGGTGAAGAAAATTTTGGAAGCCGTTTCGGCTAAAGTCAATGACGAACCATGTGTAGCTTATATGGGAAAAGGTTCTGCTGGAAATTATGTCAAAATGGTGCACAATGGAATCGAATATGCCATGATGCAATTGCTCGCAGAGAGTTATGATATTTTAAAAAATATTGGCGGACTGAACAACGAAGAATTGCATCAAGCTTATAAAAAATATAATCGAGGAAAATTAAAATCTTTCTTAGTTGAAATTACTGCTGAGATTTTTACTCAAAAAGACGACCTCGGCAAAGGTATGTTGATTGATAAAATTCTCGATAAAGCCAAACAAAAAGGAACGGGAAAATGGACTTCACAAAATGCCATGGATTTTGGAATCCCTGTTCCTACCATTGATGCTGCCGTCACGATGCGAGGAATCTCATCTTTAAAAAATGAAAGACTCGCCGCAGAGAAAATATTAAAAGTGAAATCTTCGAAACCAAAAGTGGATAAAACTAAATTGATCAAAGAAGTTGGTGACGCATTATTTTTTGCCTTCATCACCGCTTACTCGCAAGGGATGGCTTTATTGGCTGATGCGTCAAAAGAAAAAGGTTTTGGACTGGACTTGGAAGCGACTGCCAGAATATGGAGAGGAGGATGTATCATCCGAGCTGCGTTGTTAGAAGATATTCGAAAAGCATATTCGACGGATGCCAACTTACCAAACTTAATGGTGGATAAAAATTTTGCAAAACATCTAAAAGGCAATCATAATTCTCTTCGATCGATTATTAAAAAATCAATCGACGTTGGAATTCCAACTTTGGCTTTTTCTACTTCGTTGGCATATTTTGATGCATACCGAGATGGCCGATTACCTTTGAATTTGACGCAAGCGCAGCGAGATCATTTTGGGTCGCACACTTATGAGCGAGTCGATAAAGAAGGAACTTTCCATACGGAATGGGAGTAGTTTTTTTGAATATTGATTTAAGAACAAGGACTTAAGATTTGAGAAGTTCGACGACACTTCGCATGGTAATTCTTGAGAAATATCGTCAAACTTCTCAAATCCTTGTTTTTAAATCGTTATTCGATATTCAAAAAAATTCTCACGCTTTTTCCCTGAGGGCAAGCCCTTGTGGTTGTCCCTACGATTTAAATAATATAATTTCATTCTTCAAAAACAAACATGCACCAAGCCATCTCCGCAGGTCACGAAACTACCCTTGCCGTTGCCAAAGAAATTTTGCTCGCCAAAGGCAATGCATTTGATGCAGCGATTGCTGCTCACTATGCTATGTTTATCACCGAGCCCTGCATGGCTTCTGCAGGAGGGAATGGTTTTGCTTTGACAAAATCAGCTGAAGGACACACCCTCTTTTTTGATTTTTTTTGTCAAACTCCATTTAGTAAAAAGAAAAAAGAACAACTCGATTTCTATCCAATCTTAGTGGATTTTGGAGGAGATACAGAAGAGTTTCATGTTGGTTTAGGAGCGGCAGCTGTGCCTGGAAGTATCGCTGGCATCTATGAATTGCATCGTCGATTTGGAACAATACCAATGAAAGATTTAGTTGCTCCGGCCATTCAATTAGCCAAAGAGGGGGTAGAACTTAATGAATTTCAAGCTTATGATTTGAGTCTTTTAGATCCTATTTTTTCTCAGGATCCAAGCGTTCGAGATGTTTTTTACATCAATGGAAAAATAAAACAACAAGGCGATATTATAAAAATGTCCCGCATGGTTGATTTCTTGGAATTCATTTCAAGGGAAGGAGAACGAGGTTTTTATCAGGGAGATATTTCGAAAATCATTGCTAAAGATAGCCGACGTAAAGGTGGTTTTTTAACCCGTGCTGATTTTGAAAACTATCATGTCAATGTACTTGACCCACTAAAAGTTAATTATAAAAATAAGCAAATCGTTTTGCCAAATGGCCCAAGTAAAGGTGGAGCAATGCTCGCTATGATGTTAGCTCAAGTCAATCATGATCTCAATTCCATCGCCACCGCCATTGAAAAAACGCAGCAGATTATTCAAAATGAAAGTCAAATAAAAGCCCATTTAGATAGTTTTTATCCGGTCAATAATTTCCAATTACAACCATCCATTTCATCTAATCGAGGAACTTCGCATTTTAATATTTTAGATCGTTGGGGTAATGCCATTAGCTTCACTTCTACGATTGGAGAAGGCTGCGGATATTTTATTCCAGACACAGATATGCATCTCAACAATATGTTGGGTGAAATATTTTTATTACCAAATGGCGCTCACTCTTGGCAACCCAATACCCGATTACATTCGATGATGACGCCAACCATGGTGATGAATGAACTTGGAAATGTAGAATTAATTTCTGGTTCTGGTGGAGCCAATCGAATCCCCTATTCTATAGCTCAAGTCATTTATCAACTTTATGAAAAAAATAATAATTTAGAAAAAAGCACTACTCATCCACGAGTACATTTTCAAGATGGAAAATTTCAAATAGAACCCAATTTTGATTTTACCTTAGAAAAAAAGAATGCTATTCGTTGGGAAAAAAAATCACTTTACTTCGGTGGAGTTCATTCTATTTTTCACCATGGGCATCAAGTAGAAGCAATGGGTGATGCTAGGCGATTTGGGGTAGCAGAAGTTTTTTAACCTAAAAAACTATTTCTCATTTTTTAAAACTCTGATAAATCATTTCCACATATTCTTCTGCTCCTATTTCTTTTCGCTTCGCAAAATAGGATTCCGCATCATCTCCAACTAAATATCTCAACCGATCAGATTCATCATTTGCAGCTTCAAAAATCTTTTCTGCCACCGCAATTGGATCAGGCAAGTCGGGTTGTCGTTGATTTCTACTTTCAATAGTTTTTTGAGTTATATCATGATATTCTGGCATCGTTTCATCATGTGACCAACTAATTCCTTCCAATTGAAAGTTAGTTTTAAAACCTCCTGGCTCTACCAATTTTACTCGAATATTAAGCGGGCGTAATTCATAAGAAATGGCTTCGGAAAATCCTTCCACCGCCCACTTCGAACAAACATACATTGATGCCAACGGATAACTGACCAATCCTGCAATCGAAGAAATATTGATAAAAAGTCCTGCTCGGTTTTTTCTAAAATGTGATAAGAAAACTTTAGTCACCATCATCACACCTTTGATATTGACTGCAATTTGTCGATCAATTTCAGATTCAGTTGTCGGCTCAAAAGCTCCATAACAACCAAAACCAGCATTGTTGACAATTACGTCGATTTTTCCAAAATCATTTAAAATGGCTTCTTTCGCAGTTTCAATACTTTGCGTATCAGTTACATCTAATGAATAAATTGAAATGTTTGGATTCGTAGCAAGCGAACCTGCTTTTTCAATATTTCGCATAGTTGCGATGACTTGCCAGTTTTTTTCGGCAAAATATTCAGCGGTGATTTTTCCAATCCCTGAGTTGCTTCCTGTGATAAGAATCGTTTTTTTCATATTATGATTTTAAAATTATTTTAAAAAGAGAAATTATTACTTTTTATTAGCGCTTCTCGCAGCTACCTCTTCAGAAGTCAATCCATACATTGGAGGAGTTTGGACTCCCAACATTCCAAGATAAAAATATAACTGACCTCGATGATGAATCTCATGTTCCACCATCGCACGCAACCATTTCCAAAGTGTAATTTCTACCTTGCCGGGAGTCATACATTTTTCATTCAAATCATCTTGATTTAGTTTTGAAAAAATGACAATAGATTCTTGGTTCATGTCATTATAATATTTCACCACTTCATCCAATCCTTTCGCATATTCCTCCCCACAACCACTATAAAGACTAGGTTTAAACTGAGCATTTTCGGCATACATGAATCGTTCAATATTGGCTAAATGACGAATGATATCTCCAATGGTAAACTTTCCTGCTTGATATGTCCATTCGATTTTATCCTCTGGGATATATTCAAAAAGTCTTCTTGTTCGATATTTTATTCTCGAATAATATTTTAAAAAACTTTGAATATTAGTTATTTCCATAATTCATTTATTTTCAAAAATTAACAAAAAGAACCATTTCTTTGGATTTACTAATTAAAAACATTTCCACTCAATTCCCTACATTTGTACAAATTATTTTTTCTACCAAATATTGATAGACACATTCAAAAAATACACCTATGAATTTTGACGAAATACAATCCCTGCGCGATGCCATTAAAGCAAGTCCAGAAAGCATTCCTCTGAGAAAATTATTGGCAAATGCATTAATGAAAAAGGAACGATGGGAAGAGGCCGAAATTGAAATAAAAGACACCCTCCGAATGGCGCCCAATGACTTGCAAATCAAAATTGCGCTGGCTCAAACTTTTTATGAATTGGGAAAAACATCAACAGCCTTAATCTTGGTGGAAGAGTTAGTTGATTTAGAAAGACCTCCAGCACAAGCATATTTGATTTTGGCAAAACTACTTTTAAAAACTAATGATGCCGAAGGAGCTAAAGATGCTTACGAAAAAGCAACCATCATCGATGCAAGTTTGAAAGATACTTTCCTAGAATCTGAAATCAATATGAAAGTTCAAGAAGGAGCAACACCTGAACCTGAAAAAATAAAACTCGGTGGCCCAGACGAAGATGATTTTGATGATGACGATAGCTACGTAGATATTGAGCGACCTAAAACTTCTTTCGAGGATGTAGGAGGAATGGAAAAATTGAAAGAAGAGATTCGAATGAAAATTATCCATCCACTCGAACATCCCGAAATCTACAAAGCTTATGGTAAAAAAATCGGTGGAGGTATTTTGATGTACGGGCCTCCTGGTTGTGGAAAAACCCATCTAGCCAGAGCGACCGCAGGAGAAATTAATGCCAATTTCATCGCCGTAGGTATTAGTGATATTTTAGATATGTACATCGGTCAGAGTGAACGAAACTTACATGCAATTTTTGAAAAAGCTCGAAAACTAAAACCATGTGTTTTGTTTTTTGACGAAGTAGATGCACTTGGAGCGAATCGAACTGACATGAGAAATAGTGCGGGCAAACATGTCATCAATCAATTTTTAGCAGAGATGGATGGCGTGCAATATGATAATGATGGCATCTTAGTTTTGGCTGCCACCAATGCGCCTTGGCACTTAGATCCTGCCTTTCGACGACCAGGAAGATTCGATCGAATTATTTTTGTACCACCACCTGATGATGTTGCCAAGAAAGCTATTTTAGAAATCAAGCTAAAAGCAAAACCAACAGAAACAATTGATTATCAAAGAGTTATCAACAAGGCAAAAGATTTCTCAGGTGCTGATTTGGAGGCGGTAATTGATATTGCAATTGAATCAAAATTGGAAGAAGCGATGAAAAGTGGTATCCCTACTCCACTCTCCACCAAGGATTTGGAAATGGGTGTCAAGCAACATCGAGCAACTACGAAAGAGTGGTTTAATACGGCAAAAAATTATGCTTTGTTTGCCAATGACTCTGGACTTTATGATGATATTTTGAAGTTTATGAATCTTTAATTATAAGCGAAGTGAGCAAAAAAAAAAGAGCGATGAAATTTCATCGCTCTTTTTTTTTGCTCACTTCGCTAGCTCTAGACAAGTGAATTATCATAAGCCATTTTTATCAAGGCAGCAGTATTCGAAACTTGTAATTTTCGCATAATATTTTTTCTATGCACACTTACCGTTTGGTCGCTGATAAATAATTTTTTAGCAATTTCTTTATTCGACAAAGCCAAAGTGATCAATCTCAATATTTCAATTTCGCGCTTGGTTAAATTATATTTTTTGACAAATTTATCATCAAACTTACTCGGCAATAACGCTTTTTCATCTTCAGGCATAATATGAATTTTCACTCCATCTCCAAAAAATCTACCGCCATCAATAATTTCATCAATCGCTTCCAGCAATTCTAATTTACCTGTACTTTTCAAAATATACCCATCTACACCTTCATTAAATGCAGTTCGAACTAACTTCACTTCATCATACATCGTCAGCGCTAAAACTTGAATTGCTTTATATTTCTTTTTGACAATAGAAAGCATATTTAGTCCATCACCTTCTGGCATATTCAAATCTAACAAAAGCAAATCAGGCTGAGATTCTTTCAATAATTCAAGCAAATCCTTTCCAGAATGTGCTTCTCCAATTATTTCAAATTGAAAATTATCGGCTCTGCTTAAAATGGTTTTGATACCTTCTATAAACAATTGGTGATCATCGGCAATAACTATTCGAACTATATCCATATCAATGTTTTTGACAGAATCATTTTTTGACAAATGATTTTATTCTCTCTTTGTTTTTAGGATTTTCCTATAAAATAACTCTACTCAGCATTTTGCATTTAGAATTTTATTATAAAAAAATATAAATTATTAATATTCTATATTTTTAATACAAATCCAATGCCAATGGCTGAAAAGAAAAAGCATTTATTAAAGTTGTGTAGGTTATGATAGGGGTTTTGCAAAAAATCTATTTTTTCATTTTAAGAATTCTCTACCGTACACTTTTTTAAGCATTAGAAATAAAGCAGTTCTTTGAAAAAG
>CAYGRM010000352.1:0-7096 GCA_964352225.1 uncultured Saprospiraceae bacterium
TTTCTTTGATTCCGCCAACTGGGAGTACTTTCCCCCGTAAAGTAATTTCACCGGTCATTGCCAAGTGAGATTTTACTGGTTTATTTTTAAAAGCAGAAGCTAAAGCCGTCAACATCGTAATTCCTGCTGATGGACCATCTTTAGGGATAGCCCCTTCTGGCACATGAACATGAACATCATTTTTGGCAAAAATATCTGGATCGAGATCAAATTTCTCCGCATTCGATTTCAAATAAGTCAATGCAGTTGTCGCTGACTCTTTCATCACATCACCTAAGTTTCCAGTCAAAATTACTTTGCCAGTTCCTTTGCTTAAACTTGATTCGATAAATAAAATGTCTCCTCCAACTTGAGTCCAAGCCAAACCAACGGTAACTCCTGCGACATGTGCCTCTTGGTACATATCTTTGGAAAATTTAGTAGGGCCTAGCAACTCGTGCACCATTTCAGAATTCAAATTCACATTATATTCCTCCTCCATCGCTACTCGTTTTGCAATGCCTCTCATTGCACCAGCGATTTGTCGATCCAATCCACGCACCCCTGATTCACGGGTGTACCCTTCGATAATCTCTTTTAAAATTTTTGGAGAATATTTTACATCCTTTGCTTTTAGTCCATGCGCTTTTCTTTGCTTTGGCACCAAATGGTTTTTGGCAATTTGAATTTTTTCCTCCGTCGAATAGCCACTTACATTGATAATTTCCATTCGATCTAACAAGGCAGGTTGAATGGTACTCAAAGAATTGGCCGTTGCGATAAACAAGACTTTCGACAAGTCATATTCTAAATCCAAATAATTATCTTGAAAAGTTTCATTCTGTTCTGGATCCAAAACTTCTAATAAAGCTGATGATGGATCACCTCGGTGGTCTCTTCCCACTTTATCAATTTCATCGAGAATAAAAACAGGATTCGAAGTTTTTGCTTTTTTGATAGACTGAATAATTCTTCCCGGCATTGCTCCGATATAAGTTTTTCGATGTCCACGGATTTCTGATTCATCATGTAACCCACCCAAAGACATTCTGACAAACTTACGTCCCAAAGCATTTGCAATCGACCGACCCAATGAAGTTTTTCCAACTCCTGGAGGGCCAACCAAACAAATAATTGGCGACTTCATATCTCCTTTTAATTTCAAAACTGCCAAGTGTTCCAAAATCCGATCTTTCACTTTTTCCAAACCAAAATGATCTTTGTCTAGTTCTTTTTTGACATTTTTCAAATCGAATTTATCCTCCGTAAATTCATTCCACGGCAACTCCAACAACAAATCAACATAGTTAAACACTACGGAATACTCCGCAGCCTGTGGATTGATTCTGCCTAAACGAGTAATCTCTTTTTTGAAAGCTTCCCCTATTGCTATTGGCCATTTTTTGGTTTCTGCGCGTTCCATCATCGCCTTCAATTCACCTTCTTGAGGATTTCCACCAAGCTCTTCTTGAATCGTTTTAAGTTGTTGATTCAAGAAATAATCACGTTGCTGTTTTTCAATATCTCCTCGAACTTTACCTTCAATTTTATCCTTGAGCTCCAACAGTTGCAACTCACTATCCATGTGTTGCAAAATATTTTCTGCTCTTTTAGATAATTCATTGGTTTCCAAAATCTGCTGTTTTGCAGGAATTTTGATTGCCAAATTGGAAGCAATAAAATTAAGCAAGAAAGAATTTTTATTGATATTTTTTAGAATCACCACCGCCTCAGAAGGAATTTGAGGAGAGAGCTCAATGATTTGTTTAGCCATATCTTTTATAGAAGAAATAATGGCATTAAACTCCAAATCATTTTCTGATGGAATATCTTCAACAACCGAAATTTTTCCCTCTAGATGAGGAGTAGTTTTCGTTAACTCAGAAACTGCAAATCGTTTTCGACCTTGCAAAATAGCCGTTGCCGTTCCGTCGGGCATCTTCAATAATTTGATAATGCGAGCAACTGTTCCGGTATGATATAGATCTTCGAAATTGGGATCTTCATTCTTGGCATCCCTTTGCGAAAGTACCGCTATCATACGATCACCTGCATAAGCTTTTTGAATTGCCTTCAACGACTTATCACGTCCTACTGTAATTGGAATTACAATCCCTGGAAAAAGTACAGTATTCTTTAATGCTAAAACTGGAAGGATTTCAGAATAATCATCATCTGCAGTCTCTTCATCTTCTCCTTCATCGACTTGGAATAATGGCATGAATTCTACATCGTCATCAACACCATGGGGATAAAAAAAATCTTCAAACATCATATTGTTGTATAAATTATGAGCTATTCTTTTTAAGAAAAAAATAAAAAGGATAGCATTGTTTTTTTGGAAAAAATTACCTTTAACAACTAAAAATTGACTGTTTCCAAATGTGGCTTTTAGGTCTTAAAATTTGTCACTTTGTCAATCTCACAAAAGTAATAAATAATAAACCCATAAAGTCAATAGATGTGCCATTACTAGAATACGGTAAATACGCAGCAGTTATGGCATTTTTAGAAAAAAACAGGACAAAAGGGCAGGTAAAAGTACCAGTTAAGAATGAAGTCATTTAAAACTTAAACAAAGATAGAACAGGTACGAGTATTTAATAATTTTCAATCGTTAGGGAGAACTCGTTTCCGAAGCTCAAAACTTTGATTCAAATGATGAAACGAAAGGTTGGGATGGATTTTTTGAAGAGAGCCTGTTCTTCAAGGAGTTTATGTTTATATCTGTGAAGTTAGAACTGTAGGAGACGAACGGTTAGAATTTTCAGGAGACTTAACCTTAATCCGCTAGTTATATTTTTTTGAAAAAAAGCCTTGACAAATTTTAAGATTCGTCAAGGCTTTTTAGTTTACGATATATTTAAGATTTTAAACAACTTCTTCTACTTCATTTTCCTCTACAATTTTATCAGGATCATTATCATCTTCTACAGCATCTAATTCTATTCGAAGATTATCGATAATAAAGTCTTGTCGCTGAGGGGTATTTTTTCCCATATAATAGCCCAAAATACCTTCAATACTGGTATCCTCTCCCATCAAAACTGGATCTAAACGAATGTCCTCTCCGATAAAATCACCAAACTCATCAGGCGAAATTTCACCCAATCCTTTGAATCGAGTAATCTCGGCTTTGCCTCTTAATTTTTTCACAGCCGCTCTTCTTTCCTCTTCGCTATAACAATAGTAAGTGTTCTTTTTATCTCGAACTCGGAAAAGTGGCGTATCCAAAATATACAAATGTCCACTTCGAACTAAATCTGGAAAAAATTGCAAAAAGAAAGTCAACAACAATAATCGAATATGCATTCCATCGACATCTGCATCTGTTGCGATGACTACTCGGTTATATCGCAGATCCTCCATACTATCTTCGATGTTCAAAGCATGCTGCAGTAAATTCAATTCTTCATTTTCATAAACCACTTTTTTAGTCATCCCAAAACAGTTCAATGGTTTTCCACGCAAACTAAAAACTGCTTGTCGTTGTACATCTCTTGCTTTGGTAATCGAACCACTCGCAGAATCTCCCTCGGTGATGAAAACGGTGGTCAATAATTTATCCTCATCACTAACTGTCTTTTTAGTATCATTAAAATGAATGCGACAATCTCTCAATTTTTTATTGTGAACATTCGCTTTTTTTGCTCGCTGATTGGCTAATTTTTGAATACCTGCAATCTCTTTTCGCTCTCTCTCCGATTGCTGAATTCGACGTAGCATGGCATCAGCTACTTCTTTATTTTTATGTAAAAAGTTGTCTAACTTTTCTCCAATAAAATCATTGACAAAAGTCCGAACTGTTGGACCATCGGGTGCAATATTCAAGGAACCTAATTTTGTTTTTGTTTGAGATTCAAAGACAGGTTCCTCAACTCGAACACTTACCGCCGCCACGATCGATGCTCGAACATCTTTTGCATCAAAACTTTTATTGAAATGTTTTCGAACTGCATTCACGACTGCTTCTCGAAAAGCCGCCAGATGCGTTCCACCTTGGGTGGTATTTTGACCATTGACGAAAGAGTAATATTGCTCGCCGTATTGTTGACCATGCGAAATAGCCACTTCAATATCATCGCCTGACAAGTGAATAATTGGATATCGCAATTCCTCCCCTCCTACTCTTTTGGTCAATAAATCCAATAGTCCATTCTTGGAATAAAGGACTTTTCCATTAAAATGAATTCTCAATCCTGCGTTCAAAAATGCGTAGTTCCACAATTGCGTTTCTACATATTCAGGTCTGAATTTATACTTTTTAAAAATACTTAAGTCTGGTTCAAATTCGATCAGCGTTCCATTTTCTTCTTTGGTTTTTCCCACTTTGGGATCGTTAACCAAAATACCTTTTTCGAATTCTGCTAATTTACTTTTTCCATCTCTAAAGGCGACCACTTTAAATCTATCAGATAATGCGTTGACCGCTTTCGTTCCAACTCCATTCAGACCAACCGATTTTTTAAAGGCTTTTGAATCATATTTTCCTCCTGTATTAATTTTGGAAACACAATCCACTACTTTTCCCAAAGGAATTCCACGACCATAATCTCGTACGAAAACTCTTCCGTCTTCAATTTTTACATCAACATGTTTTCCATGCCCCATCACATATTCATCGATGGAGTTGTCAAAAATCTCTTTGACCAAAATATAAATTCCATCATCCGGTGCGGAACCATCACCTAATTTTCCAATGTACATCCCGGGACGTAAACGAATGTGTTCCTTCCAGTCGAGGGATCTAATATTATCTTCGTTATAAGTTACTTCTTCCATCTTTCGATTCTGATTTTGAGTGTTTCTTGTTTTTCTTGGCACAAAAATAAAGGTTTTATTAATATAAAAAATTAAATGTCAATTGAATTCCATATTCTTTAATCGTTTGAGTTGAATGATGAACGATTTACGTTTTGCTACATGAAACTCATTTCTAAAAAATGGACTTGCATAAAAAAACCTTCCGCTGTACAAAAGACAACGGAAGGTAAGTAGTTTTTCTCAAGATAAGTCCGAGCTAAAATAAACTCGGAGAATGGTTAATCAAGTAAACTTTATTCTATTCTAAAATTTCCAATAAAAACGTAACCCGCTCATCGTCAAATGAATAAAGTCAAAAATTATAGAACCGTTTTAATTCGTCTTTTTTCGAGTTTCATCTGAATCATCTTTTTGTTGATCAGAATCATCCATATCGAAATCTGTATTTCGATTATCGTTTTGTAGGATTGAAAAGAAAAAATGCATAATTATAGTTTTTTGAATGATAAGATTTTATCACGAACTAACATCCGTCAATGAAATAAGTTTAATTACATTTTTTAATGTAAAATTCATACCACATTGTGTCAACAGTTTGAGAAAACCGTTTTATGCAGTTGCTCGATGAGACCATAATCCTAAGGTCTCTCCTTCATTTTGAAAACCTTTTACTTCTTCTACCAATTCCATATTAACATTATGCGTGAATTTGATGTCAGATTTTCGATCATCCCATATCTCAACTTTCATTTCTCTGGCAAAAACTTTGGAAAGATCACCCATATCTTTTGCATACTTTTCACTTTTTCCCAATGCCAAAAACAAGTCAATGACTGCCATTCGAATAATTTCATACTTATCCAAATGCATCAATAATTGGAGTAAGTTTTTGCTTTTATAGTTTTGTCCCACTTCGTGCATCTTATCTTTTAATTCCTTAACAGAATATCCTAAAAGATTTGCTCGATATTTCCACCATTCATATGGTTTACCTTGAGCTTCGTTATATTTATTTTGGTGTTGTTTTTCTACTGATTTTTGACATGAAATCATGCCCATTACTTTGGTCAACTCTAAAACAGCTAAAACTTGATCTTTCGTCAACATCTCTTCCTTTTCCTCTTTTTGACATAATGAAAGAAAGTATTTCGCTAATTCTGCTTTAACTATACTATTAGAATTTAAGGTAATCAACTTTGCCAATTCGAGAGAGATGTAGTAATCTTCTCTTTTCCCTTTGGAAGAACGAAGCGCATAATCATGCATAATTTCAGGCTTTCGCACATCGTCCTGAAAAGCATAAACATCAGAGATCCATCTTTTAATATTACTATTGTATTTGTGCAATGGTAAATCTAATACATCATGTAAATTAGTCGCGGTGACTACTTGTGTTCCTTT
The DNA here is from genome assembly GCA_964352225.1 of uncultured Saprospiraceae bacterium. Taxonomy (GTDB): domain Bacteria; phylum Bacteroidota; class Bacteroidia; order Chitinophagales; family Saprospiraceae; genus CAJQQY01. The sequence goes on from CAYGRM010000352.1 coordinate 6,145, forward strand.
TTTGCTTATTAAAATTTGAATATTCATTTTTAAAACTTTTTGTTATTAAAAAACGAAATTTCTAATCAAATAATTTCGATTACCTAACAAATATAAAGACTATTTTCTATAAACCAACAATTTGTTGTTTTATTTTAAAATAAATTGTTTTAAAAGTGTTTTGTTTAAAGCTTGGAATGAATACGAATGGTTACTCTGCAAGGAAGAATAATTGAATCCCAACAACTTATCACCATTTAAGTGACATAATTAATTTAATCTATTCTAACAACTTCGCAGTTCGATTTTCCAAATCGTTTTTCAATTAATGACTTAGAAAGTCGTACTACCGATCGTATAAAATTGAATAAAATTGAACTCCCCCATTTCCTCCTCCCTCTTTTTTTCTTATATTCGCAGCGCTTTTACAAAAATCAAATTACACACATCATGTTAAATTTAATCTTGTTCGGACCTCCGGGATCAGGCAAAGGAACACAAGCAAAAAAATTAGTTGAGAAATACAACCTTTTACACATTTCCACCGGAGATCTTTTTCGATATAATATGAAAAATGATACTCCTCTTGGAATCGAAGCTAAAAGTTATATCCAGAAAGGAGATTTAGTTCCTGACTCCGTTACTATTAATATGCTTAAAGCTAAAGTGAATGAAAATCCAGATGTACCAGGGTATATTTTTGATGGATTTCCACGAACGATTGCTCAAGCTGAAGCGTTAGATATATTTTTAGCAGAGAAAGATCTAGCTGTTTCTGGTTTATTGGCATTGGATGTACCAGATCAAGAACTGATCAAACGATTATTGGAAAGAGGAAAAGATTCAGGTCGAGCTGATGATCAAGATGAAAGTATTATCGCAAATCGAATTGAAACTTATAATAATGAAACCGCTCCTGTTTTTGATTTTTATAAAAAACAAGATCGGGCGAATAAAGTAGACGGTGTAGGTT
>CAYGRM010000353.1:0-7057 GCA_964352225.1 uncultured Saprospiraceae bacterium
ACATAAAAACAACCGAAACGCAAGAAAAAAAAAAAGAAAAAAAAAAAACAAAAAATAATAACCAATTCAAGATATATATTTTAATTATTAAAAAAGAAAATTAAGAATATATTAAAAAGTAGTAAATATTTACACTTCCAAAGCATAGGTTAAGTGAATTAGGAATCTTACTCGATGAGTAAATTTTATGAGATAATGAGTTTCTTAAAATAAGTATTCTACGATTTTTATCACCGCCTTGGAATAGTCAAGATCTTTTCCATCCTTCCATCCAAAAAGTAAAATCCATCCTTCGTAAAAACACCATCTTCTTCCAACATAATCCTTACTATTTTCCCCCATTCCTTAATTTCAGTTGCCGCAAATAACTCAATCGAATAAGCCGTATTTTCATACAAAGGATAATCTCCCCGACCTTTCACTCCTCCTTGCGAATCCCACATTCCAATCGTTGGGCCAGCAGCATGTCCATGCAAACCAATTGGATGAGTATAAATCGAAGCGGTCAATCCTTCCGTTTTAGCTTGTGCTAAGGCATCAAGTAAAATTTGATTTCCTGTTTTTCCTTTTTTGAAATTCTCCACCAAAATATCTTGCACTCGATTTCCATTTTTAAAAGCTTTTTTCAGATAATCTGGAACCTCTTTTTCACCCGGTTTTAAAACATAAAAATGTTGTTGCTGATCGGTATTCAACCTTAAATAAGTAATCCCAAAATCCACGTGCAATAAATCACCAGCGAGAATAACTTCTTGGTCAGGTCGCTCTGAGAATGAACGCAAGAATTCCTTATTGCCTTCATCCGACCTTTGTACAGAGACACTTGGATGAAACCAAGTATTCAATCCATAATCAGTCACTAACTGTCGCAATGCCCACTCGACTTCACTTGTTGTGGTGATGCCGGGATGAATATTTTTTTCAGATAATCCTTCCTGCAAAATTTGATGTCCCAAATTGCAAATCATCGGATAAATTTCCAACTCCTTCTCAGATCTAGTTTCCAACCAAGCGATCGCCAACCGTTCGGCAGACTTTACTTTCGAATGAAATTCCTTTGGTAATTTCTCCATAAAACTTTCATACTCGGTTCTCACCAAACCGTCTGCTAAAGCAAAATCTTTGGAAAAATTTAGCCCAATCGATTTCGGATTTTTCTCCTTAATCGTATTCATCAATGCCTCCCATTGGTCTGGATAAACATCCACGTTCCACTCCCCTTTTAATAATTTCCCCACAGAATATCGAGCGATAGCAATTTTATCCAACTCACCCGTTTTTTCATTTTTATTAAAAACCATGATCGTTCTTCGTCGAGCCGAAAGCCACGTACTTGGCAAAATAGTTTTCATCACCGGATCTTCATTGTACTCTCTCGAAATCAGAATCCACATATCGATGCCTTCCCGTTGCATTAATTCTGGCAAAAGATTATCCAATCGATCTTCTAAAATATCATCGACCACTCGAGCTCGCTCTTTTTCAGTAAGAATATTGAACTTTAGACTTTGCGTAAAAGCAATGTTAGAAATAGTAATCAGGAGAAGAAAAGTAAAAAGGTTTTTCATTTTATTTTTTTTGGAAAAATAGGAGTTTATTTTGAATTGACAACCAGAATGAAAATTATTTTTTTTCAACATTTATCAAAGCAATAACTCAAACTATTCCTATTTTTACTCATTAATTATTTCTAAAAGAAAAAATATTATGACCATCAAAGCAACTTCCGTAGATGACTACATCAGCCAACTAGATGAAGATCGTCAAGCAGCCATGACAAAAATTCGTAAAGTCATCAAAAAGAATCTCCCCAAAGGATTCCAGGAAATGATCAATTATAATATGCCTAGCTATGTTGTTCCTCACAAATTATATCCTGATGGCTATCATTGTGATCCAAAATTGCCTTTACCTTTCCTTGGGTTTGCTTCCCAAAAAAACTTTATTGCTTTGTACCATATGGGAATTTATGCGAATCCAGATTTGCACAAATGGTTTGTGGAAGAATATCCCAAGCATTGCAAACGTAAATTAGATATGGGAAAAAGTTGTATTAGATTTAAAAAAATCGAAGAGATTCCTTACGAACTAATTGGAGAATTATGTACTAAAATGTCCCCAAAAGATTGGATTGATATTTATGAAACTCAGGTGAAAAATTAGGTTTTAATTATCAAAACAATATATTTCCTTAGGCTATCTTTTGTTTGTCGAGATTTAGAATATGACTGAATTACCATTATTTATTCTCCAAGATTACTACGGCATTTCCCCAACTAAAGTCACTAAAATGGCAGGTTATGATAACTTGAATTTTCGAGTTTCTGTTGGAGAAAAAAAGTATGTTTTAAAAATTTATACTGGAGCAGAAAGTATCGATTTTTTAAAAGCAACTGACGAAGTTTTAGATAAACTTTCTGACCAGTTTCCTAAAAGTATAGCTACAACTTCAGGTGAAAAAATTATCCAAATCCAGCATGAGGAGAAAAATTATTTAGTTCAGTTATTGACTTATTTGGAAGGAACCTTTTTAGGAGATCTACCTTCGATGGATGAAAATCTTTTAAATTCTTTTGGAACGTTTTTAGGGAAAATGGATGCTACCCTCCTATCTCATCGCTCCCCCCATATCGAAGCTAGAATTCATAACTGGGACATCCAGCATGCACTAATGAATGAAGATCTGATTAAATATATTTCTGATCATTCCAAAAGAAGATTGGTAGAATATTTTTTTCAGCAATTCAAAGAAGTCGTTTTGCCTAATCAATATAAACTTCGAAAATCTATTATTCAAGGTGATGCAAATGATTGGAATGTACTTACGGAAAATGGAAAAATTACTGGATTGATCGATTTTGGTGATATTGCTTATTCATACATAATCAATGAATTGAGCGTCGCGATTCTTTATGTTCTTTTTGGAAAAGAGAATTTAATTGAAACAGCAGTTCAAATCATTAAAACTTATCATGAGCAACTTCCATTGGAAGAAAAAGAATTGGAAGTACTATATTATTTGATTTCTATCAGGGCTGCAGTTTCAGTATGTCATTCTACTTATCAAGCTAGCTTAAAACCTGATAATGAATACATTACGATTAGTCAAAAACCTGCCTGGGAATTTTTAGAAAAATGGATTACCATCAATCCTATCTTTGCTGAAAACGAATTTCGAAAAGCTTGTGGATATTCTAACAATACATCTACAAATGTAAATGAGTTGTTAGAAAAACGAAATCAAGTATTAAGTGAGTCACTTTCCGTTAGTTACAAAACCCCAATTCATTTCGAAAAAGCTGCTTTGCAATACATGTATTCCGCTGATGGAAAAACCTATTTGGATGCCTATAATAATATTAAACATGTCGGTCATTGTCATCCAACTGTAGTAAATGCAATTCAGCGGCAATCTGCTAAAATGAATACTAATACGCGTTACCTTTATCAAAACTTAACAGACTATGCCACTCATTTATTAACATATTTTCCAGATAATTTAAATAAAGTTTTCTTCGTCAATTCAGGGAGCGCAGCAACAGATGCTGCACTAAGAATGGCCCGTACACATACTCAAAGTAAAGGGATGTTGGTCATGGAGGAAGGATACCATGGCAATACTTCCGCAGGTATTGAGGTGAGTCATTATAAATTTGGACATCAAGGAGGAGAAGGCGAAGCGGAAAATATTTTTACTATTCCATTTCCAACCAGCCTAAACGAAACCCAATGGAAAACTAGAATACTTCTTGCGATATCTAATGCTCAAAAAAATGGTCTAGCAGGATTCATCGCAGAACCAATTTTGGGATGTGCTGGCCAAGTTCCTTTGCCAGAGGGTTACCTAAAAATGGCCTATGAATTAGTACGAGAAGCAGGTGGAGTTTGCATAGCTGATGAAGTCCAAATCGGCTTCGGTCGAACTGGAAAATTTTGGGGTTGGGAACATCACGATGTAGTTCCCGATATGATAATTTTAGGAAAACCAATGGGCAATGGTCATCCCATGGGAGCAGTTGTGACTACTGCTGAGATTGCCCAATCATTCGATAATGGGATGGAATTCTTCAGTAGCTTTGGTGGAAATCCTGTTTCATGTGCGGTAGGAAAATCAGTTTTAGAGGTAATTGAAAAAGAAGAATTAATGCAAAATGCCATCGAAGTGGGAAAATATTTTAAAAGTATATTGTTACAACTACAAAAAGAATTTTCAATAATTTACGATATTAGAGGAGAAGGATTATTTTTAGGTATTGAATTTAGACAACCAAATGAGATGGAAAGTATTACCCCAACCATCAAAGAAGAATTAAAAAAGCGGTGTATTTTAACTAGCACCGATGGCCCTGGAGAAAGAACTTTGAAAGTAAAACCACCTATGATTTTTTCCAAAAAGAATGTGGATGAGTTTGCTTCAAAACTCAGAGAAATTTTAGTAGAAATTAAAAATTAATCATTTTTTTCAGCCAATAATAAATCATAAACCATATCGACGAACCCAAAATCAAACCGTTCTAAATTATCTTCAAAGACCGTAATTATCACCACATCTCTCTGTCTGATTTCATCCAAAATATCCAAATCTTTGTTAGTCAATCGTTTTCCATTTACTAATCGTAAAGGATAAACTTCATGGTTATAATACCAAAAAGTAGATTGAGCAGCAAATAATCCATCCACAATTCCAAACTCATAAAGTAATTTATAAAAGCTATCTCCTATTGATAAAACATTTGGTCTAATGGTCGAATCACTTTCGATATATCTTATCTTCGGATACGGCAAAGGGTCAAGCGGTGGGTTCCAAATGAAGTTGGCTCCTGCCACTAATTCATTATCATATTCCACTTTTGCACCACTTAATTCCACACTATCTCTCCACACCATTTCGACCATTTCAACCTTGAGAATCTCTTCCAAATTTTCCTTGATGGTCTCAGATGCAAGCGCTGCACCATACTTCGTCCAATGTTGACCAGATGGTGGATATAAAGCAAAGGGAGTTGTTTCGTTTTCCTTTTCCAAAAAAGAAAACGTAAGTGTAGGAATATTAGATTCATTTAAAACTTCCGTAAATACTTGCCAATTAGTTTTTTCCGAAGCATTTTTTCGATAAAAATCTGGTAAGTGTTCTGACATAATTCTAGCTTTCAAGGGCGGCAATAACACTAAAAATGGAATTCCTTCTTTTTGGAAATGTGTTGTTATAAATTCCAACTTTTTAGCCTTTTCCCTAATCCATTTTTCTCCCATAAAATCTCTGCCAATATAAGCTTCACATCCTTCTTTTTGAAAAAGAAAACCATTTTTCCCTGACAAAATATTAGCATGCATAATATCTCCAAATAAAGAATAATCCATTTGAGATTTCAATCGAATGGCTGTTGGTTGCAAGACGTTTTTATTTTTGACATAAGCTTCGTAGGCTTGTTGATATTGACCAGACATCCATCTTTTACCATAAAAATTTGGTTTTTTTGTTGCTCCAAAATATCCCACTATTTTTTCCACTTGCAAATGGGGAAATTGTTTTTGCAAAGCAGGAACAAACCACATCGGCAAAAAAATGAGTACCATCATGGAAGCAAAAAGAACATATTTTAACCTTAGGTATTTCATTATTTCCTTTATTAAAATTTGAAATAAATAAATGGATTAAATTCTGATCCGAAAATCTCAATCAAACACCACCAAAATAACAATACACTTACAAATGATTTTCCGATTAAAATTGCGCTATTAAAATTGACATTTTCATACCAACTAATCGCACTTTCCTCTACTTTCTCAGAAATACCTGAAAAAGCAATTAAAAAACCTAACAATAAATACACGTAGAATTTATTTGGAATATAAATACCGGGCGTGGAGAAGTCAAAAGCAAACATCTGAAAGCAATATTGAAATGCTTCGAGAATAGTTTCACTTCGAAAAAATACCCATCCGATTAGCACTATGAAATAAGTCAAAATTACCGCAGGAATTTTTCCAATTTTCTTCAAAAAGTCCAATAAAAATAATCGATCTAAAATCAGAAATAAACCATGAAATCCTCCCCAAAAAATAAACGACCAAGCCGCGCCATGCCAAAACCCGGAAATCAAAAATACGGCTGACAAATTAAAATACAGTCTTCCAGTAGAAACTCTATTTCCGCCTAATGGAATATATAAATAATCTCGCATCCAATTACTCAAAGTAATGTGCCATCGCCTCCAAAACTCCGTAATGCTTTGAGAAATATAGGGAAAATTGAAATTTTCGGGAAACCGAAATCCCATCATTTTAGCCAATCCAATTGCCATGTCTGAGTAACCTGAAAAATCAAAATATATTTGCAGCGAATAAGCAACAATTCCCAACCATGCAATTCCAGTATTGAGCTCATGAGCAGGAAGTGAAAAAATCTCATCCACTACTCCACCCAAAACATTGGCAATCAGAACCTTCTTCGAAAGTCCTATAATAAAACGAAAAAGTCCTGATATTTTGTAATCAATATTGTCTTGATTGGATCGATTAATTAATTGAGAGGCTACTTCATTGAAGCGTACGATTGGGCCAGCGATGAGCTGAGGAAATAATAAAATATACAACATGTAATCTCTTAATCGCTCCAGCGGATTCACTTTTTCACGATAGCAATCAATGACATAACTTAGTTTTTGGAAAGTAATAAATGATACTCCAATGGGTAAAAGGATATTTTTCCAAGCAAAAGTTTTGCCTCCAAAGATATTGAGTAACTCATTGAGATTACCAACGAAAAAATTGAGATATTTTGCTAGCAACAACATCAGCACATTTAAAATAACGGCCGTAAAAAAGAGTCGTTTTCTTAAAACTCCTTTTGAATTGGAAAAAAGATGCACCAAATAAAAATCCAAGATTAAGGAAACCAAAACCACGAAGAAAAATTCAGGAGCTCCCCAAGCATAAAAAAAACAACTTCCAGCCAAGGCAACTTCATTTTTCCAACGGGTTGGAAAAATAAAATATAGCACTAAAAAAATAGGTAAGAAATAAAGCAGGAAGATAATACTGCTGAATACCATTT
>CAYGRM010000354.1:0-7050 GCA_964352225.1 uncultured Saprospiraceae bacterium
GTCTTTCCGTTCTCCTGCTCGCCATGTATTATCAAAAAAAGGATATTGTAAATATATTATTGGAAAATAAAAAAGAGTTTGATTTTTTTGAAGCCGCAGCTTCAGGACGATTGGATTTTGTGAAAAAGCATTTAGAAAATCAACCACAGATTTTAAACCAATATGCGGTTGATGGGTTTACGGCTTTAGGATTAAGTTGCTTTTTTAATCAACAAGAAATTGCAGCTTTTTTACTAGAAAAAGGGGCTAATCCTAACTTAGCATCCAATAATAATATTAGAGTTGCTCCACTTCATTCCGCTGCGGCGATCAGTCAACATGAAATAGTAAATTTATTGTTGCAAAATGGTGCAAATGTTAATGCAAAGCAATCAAACGGAGTTACTGCTTTGCATTCAGCAGCCCATAATGGAGCAGCCGAAATCGTAAAATTACTGCTAGAAAATGGAGCTGATCAAGAGGCAAAAACGGAAGCAGGGAAGTCTGTTTTAGATTTTGCTAAAGAAGGCGAATTTCTTGAAATCATAAATTTAATTAATGAATAAATTGAATTTTTTTCTCATATAAATCAATCTAGTTTACCGCATTTTTTATTTATCTTTGAATTATCAAACGAGAGAACGAACTACTAACCTTAGCTATACCTTATTCCCCTTAGCAAAACAATCCACATAACTCTAAATCTGATTTTTTGAAAAAATCACTATCACTCCATTGTATTACAAGTCGCTTGTAATCAATAGTTTATAAAGATGAGTCAGCGTTATATGAAAGAAATAGCCCTGCCAAATACCAAATAGAACAAAATTAAAATTCTCAAAAACTATGACATATTATTACTCCCGAACAGCAGTATTCTGCTGTCTATTCTCTGTATTTTTTATTTTTTCTACAAAAATAAATGCACAGACTTTTTGCCAAGCAGTCGGAGGAATTATAACCGTTACCAATACAAATGATAGTGGTTTAGGTTCCTTACGTGAGGCGATAATTTGTGCCAATGCCGTTCCTGGCGCTCAAGAAATTCAATTTAATATTGCTGGAAATGGCCCTCATATTATTTATGTGGGTGCTTCGACTGGACTGCCATTGCCCAACTTGATCGATGATGCAACGGTGATCGATGGAAGTACCCAAAGTGGGTTTTCAGAAGATCCATTAATCATTTTGGATGGAAGTCAAACCAATTGGAATGGCCCTTATAATGCACTTTATCTATTGGGTGATTATTGTGAAATTTATGGGTTGACCATTCGTGATTTCCCAGATGATGCGATAGATCTAAATGGAGCGAGTCATGCTAGAATAGGTGCTGCTGGAAAGGGAAATGTAATTTATTCAAATGGAATTTTTCAAGATGTTTTTCCAGGATTTAGTGGCTTTTGGAATGGCTGTGGAATTGTAGTGAGGAGTAGTTCTGATTCATGTTGGATACAAGGAAATACCATTGGAACCAATTTCGATCAAACTTTAGATGCTGGAAATGAATACTGTGGAATCATTGTGAGAGATTTTTGTTTGGATCTTAAGATTGGAGGTTCAAATGAAGGTGAGGCAAATGTGATCGCCAATAATCCTACGGGAATTCGCATTGATAATTCATATAATATTTCTATTCGAGCAAATTCTATGTATTGTAATGATACGACGGCCATTGAACTTTTGAATAATGGAAATTTTGAAAAAGCGCCCCCTACGATTGATGTAGCACAAGTGGATTATATTTCTGGAACTGCTCCAGCGGGTGACTTAGTGGATGTGTTTGTGGTGGATGATGAAGGTTGTCCAGATGCTCCATGCCAAGGTAGAATATATTTAGGAACTGCTATCGCTTTCAATAGTGCTTGGTTTTTACCTACCAATACGAGTAATTATACTATTCAGGTCGGTGACAAAATCACCGCAACTGCTACTACTATCGAGGGAACTACTTCTTCCTTTGCCAATTGTCGAACAGCGATAAGTGGTTTTAGTTGCGCTACACCAGATGGAACTATTTGGGTAACTAATACGGAAGATGATGGAGAAGGATCGCTAAGAAATGCGATTAATTGTGCTAATGAGGTGGTCGGACCGAACGTCATAAAATTTAATATTCCTGATTCAACTCTTCAACATCGGATATTTGTGGGAAGTCAAACTGGATTAGAGTTACCCGCTCTTTTGGATGAGCACACTACTATTGATGCGACTACTCAACCAGGGTTTGGAGTAACTGATTTTGCTCCAAAAATTGTAATAGATGGTAGTGAGAATGTGTGGGATGTGCCAATCAATGCGATTTGGATTAGAGCTAACCATTGCGAAATTTATGGATTAGAAATCGTCAACTTTCCAGATGATGGAATTGATGTCACTAATGCTAACTATGCTATTATCGGAGCTCCCAACAAAGGGAATGTGATTTTTAATAATGGTTACGAAACTGATTTTTTTCCTGGTTTGCCTAATACTGGACCATGGGAAGGCTGTGGTGTAGTGATGCGATCAGGAGCTTCTTTTTGTACGGTGCAAGGAAATTTTATAGGAACAAATTACGCGCAAGATAGCCTTGCCGGAAATGAATATTGTGGGGTAATTGTACAAAGTAATTGTCAAAGAAATTTGATTGGAGGAGATGGAGTAGGAGAGGGGAATGTGATAGCATACAATGAATTGGCAGTTAGAATTAGTAACACTTCGGCATTCTGTCAGATTCAGCAAAATAGCATGTATTGCAACGAGGAGGGAATCATATTATTAGGAAATGGAAATCAATTCCAGGCTGCTCCAACTGTTGATTCCGTAGCCGTAGATATATTGTTAGGAACAGGAATTCCTGGAGATTTTATTGAAGTTTTTATTAATGATACTACAGGTTGTGCAAGTGTAGATTGTCAAGGAAAAACTTTTCTTGGAACGGTGGTAGTTGGGCTAGATAGTTTGTGGAATTTAGGTGCACCATACCCGAGTGGTGCGAATGTTTATGGAGGTAGCATCGTTACTGCCACAGCTACAGATTCTATGCAAAATACGTCTCCTTTCTCAAATTGTCTGAGTGTGCCAATTACTTGTAATACTTTTGTTATAAATATTGAAAATGTACAAAATGCTACTTGTGGATCGATGAACGGAAGTTTTGAGGTAGATGCGAATGGCGGATTTGAACCCTATGTTTTTGACTTTGGAAATGGGGCAACAAGTGAATCAATATTGGATACTTTAGCGGCAGGAACGTATTATGTTACAGTCACAGATAACGCTGGTTGTGAGAAGATGGATTCCATTGAGATTTTAGAAATTAATGCTCCCGTTTTAAATGCAATAGAAATTGTTAACGAAAATTGTAGTCAAGCGAATGGATCAATTACTTTGTCGGTTTCAGGAGGGACACCACCATTTTTATTTGATCTTGGAAATGGGGCACAAATGGATTCTGTTTTTGAAAATCTCACGGCGGGCATATATCCTATCATACTTACGGATTCAACTGGATGTCAAGATTCTATTGTAGTTACTTTGGAAAACTTGGATGCGCCACTTCTTGCTGTAGCTAATGTAGTGAATGAAAATTGTAATATGTCAGATGGTGCATTTACTGTAATTCCCTTTGGAGGAACTCCTCCATTTCAATATAATATAGGAAATGGGCCAACTGGAAATCCAAATTTTACTGGTTTAAGTAATGGTTTTTATACGGTGGTGGCAACGGATAATTTTGGTTGCTCTAATTCAATTTCGGTAGTGATTTTTGATGCGCCACCCATCCTTGCTTTTGTGAATAATATTATGGATGCCACATGTGGTTTGGCAAATGGTTCCTTTGAAGTTTCAGTTACGGGAGGTTTGGCTCCTTATAATTTCAATATTGGAAATGGCTCAACCAATAACAATACATTTACGAATTTATCAGAAGGTTCTTATCAAGTGACGATTACAGATTTTGCAGGCTGTACGGCAGTTGTTAATGCAACCATAGAAAGTTCAGATTCACCTAGTTTTTCTATCATTAATGTGGAGAATGAAAACTGTGGTCAAGTAGATGGCAGTTTTGAAATTTCTGCTTCAGGAGGAACTTCTCCTTACAGTTACAATATTGGTTCAGGGGTAACCATGAATCCAGTCTTTACGAATCTAAATTCGGGAGTTTATAACATTATGCTTACAGATGCAAATGGTTGTTCTAGTTCCCAGCTTTTTACCCTAGGAGAAAATGAAGTAAGCTTAACCATTGAGGACGTAATTGATGCTACTTGTGGTCTTGCTAATGGAAGTATATCGGTCTCCTCGGTTGGAGGAATTGCTCCAATTTTATATAATATTGGAAATGGGCCAACAACAAATTCTATTTTTCAAAACCTTGCTGGCGGAACGTATGATATTACTGTTACTGATGGTAATGGTTGTTCAGATAATCAATCAGTAATTTTGTCAAGTTCAAGTGCACCCACTTTTTCCATCATCAATATTATGAATGAAAATTGTGGACAAACTGATGGTAGTTTTGAAATTTCAGCTTCTGGTGGAACCGCTCCGTTTACTTACAATATTGGAAATGGCGCAACTTCTAATCCAGTTTTTACCAACTTAAATGCCGCAATTTATTCTGTCATCCTTACTGATGCTGAAGGTTGCAACGCTTCTCAGATTTTCACTTTAGGAGAGAATGAAGTCGTTCTCAATATAGATGAGATTACTAATGCAACTTGTGGTTTGGAGAATGGGAGCATCACCGTTTCTACCACAGGGGGATCACCTCCATTTGTTTTTAATATAGGAAATGGAGTAACGACTAATCCTGTTTTCGAAAACCTTGCGGGGGGAACGTATTCGATTACAGTAACCGATGGGAATAATTGTAATACTAATCAATCGGTCGCAATTTTGGGAACAGATGGGCCTTCTTTTTCTATCATAAATGTAGTTAATGAAAACTGTGGGCAGACTGATGGAGGATTTGAAATTTCGGCTTCAGCCGGAACACCTCCTTATACTTATAATATTGGATCAGGTGCTATGACAAATCCGATTTTCTCTAATCTTAATGCAGCAGGATATAACATCATCGTTACAGATGCTACTGGTTGTACCGCAAGTCAAATTTTCAACTTACCCGAAAATAATGTTACCCTTAATATTGATGAAATTCAAAACACGAATTGTGGTCTTTCAGATGGGAGTATAACTGTATCAGTCACAGGTGGAACTTCGCCATTTCTTTTCGATATTGGAAATGGAACTACTACAAATCCTATTTTTGAAAACTTGGCTGGTGGAATTTATAACATTACACTTACAGATTCGAATGGTTGTACGGATGAGCAATCTGCAACTGTGGAAACGAGTAGTCCAATTAGCATTTCATTCACAGATATTTTGCCAGAAACTTGCGGTCAAATGAACGGAGCCTTTACCGTAAATGCTATCGGAGGTGTTGCCCCATATACTTTTGATATTGGAAACGGAGCATCTACTAACAATACATTTACGAATTTAAGTGTTGGTAATTATGTTGTGACGGTTACAGATAATAATGGTTGTCAAGAAGTCGATGATATTACAATTGAAGGCGCAAATACTCCTTCATTATTATTGGGTGATGCTTTTAATGAAACTTGTAATCAAATGAATGGAGCTATCTCTGTAATTGGAATAGGTGGTGAAATGCCCTATACCTATGATTTCGGATTTGGTCCTTCGAGTAGTAATGTTGTGATGAATTTAAGTGCAGGAGTTTATACCGTTACCATTACCGATAATAATGGATGTACAGGTACTTTAGAAGTGACTATTTTGAATGTTGGAAGTTCCGTAAACGCTGGCTATACTTATGATAACAATTTACTTACGGTTGACTTTACGAGTACTTCTGTCAATGCGACCAATTACCTTTGGGACTTTGGTGATGGAACTTCGTCAACAGAAATTAATCCCAATCATACCTTTGCTACTGCGGGGAGTTTTGAGGTTTGTTTGACTGTTTCAAATAGTTGTAGTAATGATATGTTTTGCGAAACAATTACAGTTACGCTTCCCGAAAACGTAGTGTTTGATCTTTTAGAAATTTCTGGTGAAGCAGGTGATACAGTTTACCTTGGAGTAGCGGTGGAGAATTTTGAAAATATGATTTCCTTTCAAAAATCCATTCAGATGATGGATACGACAGTTGCTCAATTTATTGGGGTTTCGAACTTGAATTTAGTTGATTTGGCTACCAATGATTTTACTGTTTCTAACAATACAATTACGGTTGATTGGATGACGAATGCTACAGCTGGTCAAACTATCATTGATGGAACAATTATTTATGCATTAGCAGTTAAGCTTTTATTTAAAATTGATTGTTCTGATGTAATCATTGATGGAAATCCATTGCCAATTTCTGCGGAGCAAAATATAAATGGATCGAATGTAAATATCAATGTTGATGTTATTGGAGGAGAAGTTTGTGTGATCAATGGACTAGGAAATACAGTTGAAATTGCTGGGTTGATATTCAAAGAAAATGGGCAGACGGTTGCTAATGTTGAAGTAACTTGTTTGACCGCACCTAATCCAATTTACCTGACTAATTCATCTGGTGCTTACGAGTTTTTAGACTTGCCTCAGGGAGGTGATTATACGGTTACACCATATAAAAATGATGCACCAGAGAATGGATTAACCGCTTTAGATTTAGGTTTGATTCAGCAACATATTTTAGGAATAAATTTACTGAATTCTCCCTATAAAATAATTGCAGCAGATGCTAACAATTCAACTACGATAACTGCACTAGATTTAGTAGCTATTCAAAATGTAATTATTGGAAATGCTACCTCATTTCCGAATAATACTTCGTGGCGATTTGTCCCAGAAGATTATAATTTCCCAGATCCGACGAATCCATTTGACCCAGGATTTCCGGAGGAAATTACGCTTTATAATTTGGATGCAGATTCCTTGACTGAAAATTTTATTGCCATAAAAATTGGAGATGTGAATTTGAATTCAACACCAAGCCTAAATAATGATCCAACTCAGGATTTAGTTTTTATAACTGATTATCAAGAAGAAAAAAATGATAATTAA
>CAYGRM010000355.1:0-7050 GCA_964352225.1 uncultured Saprospiraceae bacterium
TTAATATACCGATTTCTCTTTTTACAAACATACGAGACATTTAAGAACATATAAGCCTCCATTATAGGAACCTTAGGTTCAATTTTATTTTTATAAGAAAGCCCTTTATAGAGTAGCTAGACATAAACAATGATTTTGATTACCATCAACTAAAGGATTTTATTTCAAAAAAAAGATAAAATTGTTGTAAAGATTTTGTCATTGTGTCATTTAGCTTTTTAAGAGTTCTGGTTTATTTAAAAAAAATAATGCTCGTTTTTTTAAACGACTTGGTGTTAAATGCGTTAATCTACTTTGCAACTCCCATTTTAAAAATTTTTAAATAAGAAAAAATCAGACCTAATGACTAAAAAGTTTACTATAAGTTTTCTGTTACTAGTGATAATGAGTGTTCCATTGAGCCTTTTTGCTCAGTCTTCCAAGGGAGTCGTCAAAGGGAAGGTAGTTGATGTAGATACTCAAGCTCCATTAGAATTCGCTACGATTACTATTTTTTCCCAGAAAGATAGTTCCCTCGTGACTGGCGATATTACTAATGAAAAAGGTGTTTTTGCGATAGAAACTGAATCAGGAAATCATTTTGCTAAAATTGAATTTATTGGTTTTCAATCTCAAATCATAAGTGACATAGTAATTAATCGAAAGAATAAGGTAGCTGATTTAGGCATTATAAAGTTAGCCATTAATAGTGAAACGCTTGTTGAGGTGGAAGTTCGAGCAGAGAAAAGTTCGGTGCAAATGGCTTTAGATAAGAGGATTTTTAATGTAGGAAAAGACTTGGCTAATGCAGGTGGAAGTGCTGCTGATATTTTGGATGAGGTGCCAAGTGTAGCAGTTGACGTGGAAGGAAATGTAAGTCTTCGAGGAAGTGAAGGAGTGCAAATTTTGATCGATGGGAAGCCTTCTGGCTTAGTTGGGATAGGAAATTCAAACGGTTTACGAAGTTTGCCTGCTAACTTAATTGATAAGGTAGAAGTAATCACTAACCCTTCCGCTAAATTTGAAGCAGAAGGCTCCGCAGGGATTATAAATATCGTTTTACGAAAGCAAAAGAAAGTAGGATTGAACGGGTCGTTTGATTTTACGGTTGGAGATCCAAGTATCTATGGAACGGCAATTAATCTAAATTTTAGAAAAAACAAGTTGAATTTCTTTACCAACCTTGGCGTTAACTATGGAAGAAATTTTGGAGGAGGTAATTCTTATCAGGAATTTTATCGTGGAGATACTACCGAAATTACTTTGATTGAAAGAAAACAAGATCGAGGGGGAATTTCTGGAAATATTAGATTTGGAGCTGATTATTATTTAAATGATAAGAATACCTTTACTACTTCTTTTTTATATAGGTTAGGTCAAGATGATAATATTTCTACAGTTGATTATCAAGATTTTATCAACAACCAAAGTAACTTTTTAGAAAGAACTTTTAGAACAGATGAAGAAATTGAAGATGAGTCCAAGCTGGAGTATGCCTTAACTTATACTAAAAAATTTGAAGGAAAAGGTCATGAACTGGTGGCAGATATTCGATTTCAAGATAATACAGAAAAGGAAAGTTCTGATTTCAATGAGGTGTATTTTTTGTCAGATGGCGCTCCATCAAATGCGAGTCAATATTTCCAAAGGTCAAATAATAAGGAAGGAGAACGTCGGTTAATTACTCGACTAGATTATGTGAAGCCTTTTGGAAAAGATAAAAAACTCGAAGCTGGGTACCAAGGTTCTTATCGACATATCAAAAATGATTATGTAGTGGAAGAACAAATTGCTAATGATGAATGGGTGGTCTTTGATGGGTTAAGTAATAATTTCAAATATGATGAAGTCATCCATGCCCTTTATTCTTCTTTTGGAAATAAGATTAATAAATTCTCTTATCAATTAGGTGCCAGAGTAGAATATTCTGACGTGGTAACCGAATTGATCCAAACCAATGAAGTTAATCCAAGAGATTATCTCAACTTCTTCCCAAGTGCCTTTTTGACTTATGATCTTCCGAAAAATAATGCGATACAAGCAAGTTATAGCCGTCGATTGAGACGTCCAAGATTCTGGTCGTTGAATCCATTTTTTACCCTAAGTGATGCTCGAAATAGATTTACGGGAAATCCAGATTTGGATCCTGAGTTTACCGACTCTTATGAGATTGGTCATATTAAATATTGGGATAAAGGATCATTGGGATCATCGATATATTATCGACATTCCACAGGGGTAATTCAAAGAGTTATTTCAGATGTCCAAGTTGTCGATTCTATAATCATTACTCTCCGTCGTCCTGAGAATTTGGCGACCCAAGATGATGTAGGTTTCGAATTTAATTTTTCCTATAACCCTTTTAAGTGGTGGAGAATTAATGGAGATATGAATCTCTTCCGATCAATAACAGATGGTAGTAATGTAAATAATTCGTTTACTGCGGATACTTATACCATGAGTGGTAGACTAACTTCTAGGACTACTATCATGAAAAAGACAGACCTTCAAATTCGATTTAATTATCGAGCACCTAGGGAAACAACTCAAGGAACGACCAAAGCTATTGCTTCTATAAATCTGGGGATGAGTCGAGATGTATTTAAAAAGAACGGAACTTTGACCTTAAGTGTTTCTGATTTATTTAACTCAAGAATAAGAAGAGGAACGTTATTTACAGAAAATCTTTATCGAGAAGAAGAATTTCAATGGAGAGGGAGAACCGCTCGATTGACCTTGAATTATAGACTGAATCAAAAAGAGAGAAGAGGTCGCGGCCGTGGCGAAGGTGGTGGCGGTGGCTATGAAGGTGGTGGAGAAGAATTTTAACCACTTACTTCAGTTTAAGAAAAGCATCTCAATTTTGAGATGCTTTTTTTTTGTAAAAATTCCTTTTTCTTTGTGGTCTAAAAAATGGTTCTTGATGAACTCATTTGGTTATTAAGTTATTGGTTGATGAGTTATTAGGCGTACAATTCAATGAAGCATCATTTTGGAAATAACTCAATAACCAATAACTATTTATCCATGACCACATGAATTCATTTAGAACTTAAAAAATAGACAATTGAATATTAAAAATACGTATCAAAATTTTACTGAAAAAATTCTACCGATTTATTCGCAAGGGGAGGCTCATGCGATTGCCAGAATTGTTTTTGAAGATGCATTTAAGTTGTATGATTATTCGAGTGAGTTGGAGTTTTCTTTGGATAACCAAAAACGATTGGATCAGATTTTAGAACGACTTTTGAAAAATGAACCTATCCAATATATTTTTGGAGAGGCGGATTTTTATGGATATAAATTTAAGGTTAATAGAGATGTTCTGATTCCAAGGCAAGACACCGAGGAGCTCGTTTTTTATATAAAAAATACGATTAGATCCTTTGTTAATAAAGGTGTAATTACCTTGTTAGATATAGGGACAGGAAGTGGTTGTATTCCAATTACCGTGAAAAAATTATTTCCAGAAATAGAAGTACATGCTTTAGAGGTAAGTGAAAATGCCTTAAAAGTCGCTAAGGAAAATGCTGAGAGGCTAGAAACAGATATTGTTTTTTATCATAAAAATATATTAGAAAAAGCAGCGTGGGAGGAACTTCCTAATTTTGATATTATTGTAAGTAATCCCCCGTATATTCCACATCGAGAGGCACACCATATGCCTGAAAATGTAAAGCAATTTGAGCCACATTTAGCATTATTTATTGATGATAAAAATCCACTTATTTTTTATGAAATGATTGCTGACTTTGCGAAGCTGAAATTGAATAAAGATGGATATTTGTTTTTTGAAACGAACGAGTTTAATGCCAAAGAAGTACAATCAATGCTTCGTAACCTGTCTACCGGTCAGGCAGGCAAGGCATTTACAAGTGTAGTTTTGGAGCAAGATATGGAGGGGAAGGATCGGATGATTCGAGCCCAGATTTAATGGAATAATTTTTTTATGACGACATAGCGAGTTTTTTCATAGCACGATCCATGATTGAATCCAAGTCTCGACTCGCTTGATGGTGTAACGCTTCCTCCAAAACTGTCCGCAGTTGCTCCTCCGTAAAGTCCATATATTTATCATTGGTCAGAAGATGAAATGCGGTCTCAGCCGAAAGATAAGTCAAGCTAGTTCGCAGCAAAAGCAAAAGGCTAATGTTGCGACTATAGGCTTCTAAAAAAATTAAAATTTTATCATCATGAGGGAAATCACCAAGAGATGGCAGGAAGCCTTCTTGAATCATAATTTCATGAGGTAATTTACCGAGTTTGGTTTTGATCATCTCTTTGATTTGAAAATCCATAAATTGGATTTTAGAATCAATGATCCCATATACATGTTCTACCATAATCTTAATTATAAATATTTTAATTGAGTTAAAGTATTTCTAGCATAGAAATTAGTTTTTTGTTTGGCAGACGATTGATATGTTATGGATCTGATTTCAAGATGGATGTTATCTTTTAGATTTTCCTCTGATCCAAGAGAGTGTTCTGTTTTTGTTTTTTTATAATACTAAAAATATTTTAATGTGTTTTTTTCAGGAGAGGGAATGTATATTGTTGTAATCTGCTGAAAACCAGATATTTATGTATTTTAATCAGGATTAATTAATTTTTTTTGAAAAAATAAATAAGAACGATTGCTCGAAATGTATTGAAATTGTGACAACTTGTTAAAGCGAATTTTCCAATTTTTTAATCTCATCAAATGCATTCTGCATATTTTTTTTCCCAAAAAGAAATGTACTTTTATGCTTTCAAAAAAATCAACTTGCCAATCTTAATTTTACATTGCTTCTTTAATACATTTAACAAATGGCAAAAACAATTATAGTATCTAATCGGCTTCCTGTACGTGTCGAAAGTAAGGAAGATGGGACCTTAAATTTTGTTCCGAGTGAAGGAGGTTTAGCTACTGGACTTGGTTCAGTATACCAAAAAGGTGAAAATATTTGGATAGGTTGGACGGGCTATTATCCAAAATCCTTAGATGAGGAGAAAATAATTGGGGATTATTTGAAAAAGGAAAGTATGCGTCCCGTCGCCTTGACGATGAAGGATGTGAAATTATTTTATGAGGGATTTTCTAATAAAGTATTGTGGCCTAACTTTCATTATTTTCCACAATACATAGAGTACAAAAACGAATATTGGGAAGCATACAAAAAGGTAAATGAAAAATTTTGTGACGAATTAGTAAAGTACATTTCAGTTGATGATACCATTTGGGTACATGATTACCAATTGTTGCTTCTACCTGAAATGATCCGAGAACGATTTCCGAAAATTAGTATCGGTTATTTTAATCATATTCCATTTCCCTCTTATGAAATGTTTCGTCTACTGCCTTGGCGAAAAGAATTACTGAATGGGTTACTTGGAGCGGACTTGGTGGGCTTTCATACTTATGATGACATGCGCCATTTTTTAAGTTCAGTAAGTAGATTAGCTGCACGAAGTGTCAAAGAGCAACATGTTGAAAATGGAGAAAGAATAGTACTTGTTGATTCTTTCCCCATGGGTATTGATTATGATAAATATGCTAACTCTGCGGCAGCTCCCGATACCATTGCTCAGGAAGTTTTATTTAGAACATCGTTGCAAGGTAAGCGGGTTATTCTGAGTATCGATCGATTGGATTATTCCAAAGGAATTCCACAAAGATTAATAGCGTTTGAATCATTTTTGAAACAGCATCCAGAATTTTTAAATAAAGTTTCATTGGTGATGTTGGTTGTTCCTTCTAGGGACAATGTGGAACAATATATTCAGATGAAAAATGAAATTGATTTACTGGTAGGTAGAATCAATGGTCAATATGGAATGATGGATTGGACACCAATTCATTATTTTTATAGGTCATTACCTTTGACGAAATTATCCGCACTTTATCGAATAGCCGAGGTGGCTTGGGTAACTCCAATGAGAGATGGAATGAACTTAGTGTGCAAAGAATTTATTGCTTCTAAGTTAGATAAAAAGGGTGTTTTGATTTTGAGTGAAATGGCAGGTTCTGCGAAGGAGTTATCTGATGCAATTTTGATTAATCCCAACAACCTAAACAAGCAAGTGGAAGCGCTTCATTTTGCCCTGACAATGCCTATTGATGAACAAATTCGTAGGAATGAAATTATGCAAAAATCTCTTAAGCGATACAATATTTCTCATTGGGTAGAGGTGTTTATGAGTAATTTGAAGAAAATAAAAACTGAGCAAAAAGCGCTAGAAATTCGCCAATTAGATGTAATTGATGTAAAAAACTTAACTAAAGAGTACAATGATTCCCACAGAAGATTGATTTTTCTTGATTATGATGGAACTTTAATCCACTTTTTTCCAAGTCCAGATGAAGCAAAACCCGATGAAGAATTATTAAGTATCTTAAAAGAACTAACTGATGATCCCCGTAATCACGTTGTTATTATTTCAGGTAGAGGTCGGGATCCTTTGGAGGAATGGCTAAAAGACTTTCGACTTTCGATGATTTGTGAACATGGTTTGTGGTTGAGACCAATAGCAGGGAAATGGCAAAAACTAAAAGATGTTGATGATGATTGGAAAAAGGAAATCCATCCTGTTTTAGATAGTTATGTGAGTCGAACTCCGGGATCATTTATCGAAACTAAAGACTATTCATTAGTTTGGCATTTTAGAAAAGTGGAACTTGGATTAGGAGAATTAAGAAGTAGAGAATTAACCAGTCACTTGAAGTACATGGCTAGAGATCGGCACTTACAAGTTTTGGAAGGAGATATGGTCGTAGAAATCAAAAACTTTGAGGTGAACAAAGGGGCTGCCGCCAAAAGATGGATGAAAAAAAATCCAGCAGATTTTTACCTAGCCATTGGAGATGATTGGACGGATGAAGATACTTTTGCAGCTATGCCCGAAACTGCCTCAACTATAAAAGTAGGAGTACAAAATTCTAAAGCTAGATTCAACGTAGACTCTGTAGATGATGTAAGAGCATTGTTAAAGAAATTAATTTCTTAAGAAAAAGCTCCGAATTTCATCTGAAAAAATAGGTTCTAGATGATTTCATTTGGTTATTAAGTTATTGGTTAATGAGTT
>CAYGRM010000356.1:0-7005 GCA_964352225.1 uncultured Saprospiraceae bacterium
GGTATGAGGCATGATCTACACTTTTATCATCATTGATGATAACTGATTGCAAGAGCATATACCTTACCCAATAACCTTTTAATTCGGGAACTGAGAATCGATCTTTGTTGAATAAGAAATAAGCTAGTTTGTGGGTTTCATATTTCCAATTAATTTCATTTTCTATAAAGCGATAAAAATCAATACTTAAAGACATTCCATTTTGTAAAAATTGTAATTGGTTTTTTCTTTCCATATCCAAGATGTTAAAATAATCCGCTATGGAATACTTGGTTGCCATGCGTTTTACATTTGAATTGACTGATGTTTTTAATCCACCCATCTCGTAGGTTTCCTTTTTACTTTGATTCCAATTGTAGCTGCGAGAAAAAGTATTGTAAAAACTATTATCGTGGATATTTTTTCCTTTTAGAATTAAACTTGATTCGGGGGAGTTATTGTCATATTCAAATTCTATTCTTTTAGTTTTTGGAGAAACAAAAAGATGGAGCACCTTTTCATCTACTTTAATCTTGATAATCTGTGAATGAGTAACAGGAAGTAAAACCGAAAATTCATTTTGCTCATTGATCCGAGCACGATAGATTTTATCTTCTTGTAAAAGTTCGTGGTCATGTAAAATAAAATCTACTACTTCAGATCGATGATTTTTAATTTTTCCTAAAAATGTTACTTCTGAAGCATTTGCAGAAATGGAAAGCAATAGAAAAATTATAAGGGTGGTGATGCATCTCATTTTGATATTGTTTAATAAAAACGAAAACAGGAATTTGGCAATATTACCAAATTCCTGTTTTTTTATGCTATTTTATATAGAAAAAATAATAGGGAATTATCTTAAAATAGTTACGTCTCCCGAAATTCTCCCTTGATCAAATTCATGTTCGTATTCGCAAGTGTAAACATAAACTCCTTCCTGAACATCTTTCCCTTTGAAAGTTCGATTCCATCCTGCATCGTAGGAAGGGTGACTCGTTTCAAAAAGTAACTCGCCCCAACGGGAGAATATTTTTAAATTAAATTTGGAAAATGCACAAGGCGAAACAGTATTGAATCTTTCATTCCAACCATTTCCGTCAGGGGAAAAGGCATTTGGAAAAACTACAGGGCAATCACATTTTCGATTATCTACCTCGATGGATTCGGTTACAAATCCACATTCATTTGCCCAAGTGATCGCATAAAATCCAGGATCTTGAACGGTAATCGTTGGTTCGTCACTTCCTGTATGCCATAAGTAATGGGTGGTATTCGTATTAGTGGCATCAATCAAATAAGCATCACCGATACAAATAACGGTATCGTTTCCAATGAATAATGGAACTGGTGGAACATTCTCTCCAATGACAATTTCGTCCGTTGCAGTCCCACAAATATTTTCTAAAGTAACGGTGTAAGTTCCCGGTTGGGTCACATTAAAGGTGGAGAGATTAGAATTATTTTGCCAAGTATAAGTAGTCAAATCATCATAATAAGCATCCAACAATAATTCATCACCAACACAAATTAAAGTATCATTTCCAAGATCAATAATAGGAATTGCGGTGTAAAATATTTCAACTTCATCAGAACTCGTGCAACCTAAAGTAGTTACGGCAACGGAGTAAATTCCACCTTGCGAAACATTTAAAGTTGGATTAGTTGAACCATCTTGCCAAAGGTAAGTGCTCGTATTCCCAAGCCCTGCATCCAATAAATAATTTTCATTTTCGCAAACTTCCGTATCTGCTCCAAGGCTGAAAACAGGTAATGGATTGATGGTCAAAAAAGCTGTGTCCATAGCAGTACATCCATTATTACCAGTTACAGTTACAGCATAGTTCCCAGCTGATGATACAGTAAGCGTAGGTGAATCAGTATTGTTTTGCCATAGATAAGTAGCTGCATCTGGAGTCGTTGCATCAAAGGTAAAAGCTTCATTTTCACAAATGGCAGGATCTTCCCCAAGGTCTAAAGCTGGAAGTGGCAAGTGAGTAACCAAAATTGTATCCTTGGCAGGACATCCATCTATTTGAATTTCTACCGTATAGGTTCCTGAGTCAATGGCAGTTAAAGTTGAGTTCGTTGATCCATCCGACCAAAGATAAGTAGCATTAAGCGTGGTCGCATCCAAGATGTTTAATACATCAGGACAGGTCAATAAATCTGGACCAAGATTTACTTCAGGAGCGACTAAGGTTATTTCTTGAGTACTAGTATCTGACAAACCATCTCCAAATACAATTAATGTAACTTCAAAAGTACCGGTGTCAGTAAAAATATGAATAGGGTCAGTCTCGGTGGAATAATTATCTGTTCCAGAAGCGGGATCTCCAAAATCCCATTTTAAAGAATCTAATCCTGAGTCTGCTACTTCTAAAGTAAATTGAGTTGGATTACCTGGACATAATCCTTCAAAAGAGAAATTAGCCAATACAAAATATGACTGAATAAATGAAGGTAAACCAATCCAGGATAATTGCCCACCAAGAAAAGCACCTTCATCGACATAGTCACAACCCATCCCCAAAATATCAGGTTGATTGATCACCCCCAAGTAGGATGAACTTCTTTTGGAAACATACATTCGGCCATCTGGCCCTAATTGAAGTGCTCCCCACCGACCTTCAAAACTATCCAAAGTAATCCTTGAATTATTGATAGCGGCTTCGTTATTACTAGACAAATCATATTGATATAAATAACCGTCATACGTTCTCTCTGATACATAAAGGATGGGTTCAGAAGGAGCAAACTCAACTCCATAACAACCACTTCCCGTAAAATTGGTAAGAGCAATCGGATTACTTAATTGTCCAGTAGCATTATCAAAATCAAAAATTTCTACTCTGTTCAAATCATACCAATGAGCTGCAGCGATGCGATCACCTTCAGCTGATGCTTTCAGATAACCAATGGCATTAAAGTCATTGGCGCCATCTGTACCGACAAAAGAACCAATGGAAGAGATCACAGGATTGGAATTTACACCGCCAGAAGATACTAACCATGCCAGATAATTATTGGTGTTCCAACCATGTCCAATGACCCAAATATCTTGTAAATTTTCATGGAGGACTGCGGTGATTTTTTCACAAGCGGGAGTTACTAATTGTACATTTTTCAAAGCAGTCACATCGCCTAGCCCTCCATCGAGAGTCATATCGACTTCTGAATATGCGATCCCTCCAGCATTAGCAGTATAGTCAACCGTAAAAATATAATAGATATTTAAGGCCCCAGGTTTGGGAACAATCACGGCAGATTGGGTGCTCGACTTATGACCTAATAATCCTTCACCATTTGGCATTTGAGTATGGTTTTTATTCCATACGTATTTACCATCGGTATAGAAAAGTAATGCCCCATTGTCATCAGCTATGCTGGCACAGCCTTCGTCGGTATTCATCACACCATCAGTTAAAGGAACTGGTGCACCTGAATTAAAATCAAGTCCTGCATTGTGACCGAAGTACCAAATGTTGGCTTCTTTTTGAGCAGCAAGAGTGGTGGTCAATGCAATTAAAATCAAAAGAGGGAAATACTTTAGCATAGCCATGTTTAGGTTTTGGTATTTGAAATAATTTCTTTAGCAACGATATATACCTTTTAAGAAAAAGGATGAATTAAAGTAAACCCAGTTTGATTGTGTAATCAATTCGATAAATTAAATAGGGGATACTTTAAATCCTTTTCCAATAAAAATAACTATCGGTAGTCAGAAATTTAAATTAAAAATTGATAAACTGATGAAATGCCCAAATATGACATCATCATTTTTTAATGGGATTAAGAGGCTTTTTCGGAATAAATAATTGATAGGTCTTTGTTAGGTAAGAGGCACGGATTAAGGTTTCGTGCTGCCTCAGAGAGAAAAAAAGTTCAAAATATATTTAATTAAAATTTGTTAATCTCTAGGCATGGCAATTATAAGGAAAAAATTTAATATTTGTATGCATTGGGTTTGTATTTTTTTTTGTAAAAAAATGAAACACACCCTAACGAATCTAAAAAAAGGAGGCATTTTAAATTTTTAACTTTACGTACTTGAAAGCTGTTGGATAAAAATTGGTTTTCAAAAAAATCTCGACAGTAGACTGTAAATGACTAAAATAATAAACAGCAAATGAAAAAAAGAATTTTCTATCTCCTCCATGAGAATGAGTCAGTCATCAAATTTATTTATGGTTTAATTGTGATTAACATCATTGCCCTGATCCTGGAATCTTACCAAGTACTAAGGGAGAATTATGGAACAATATTTCAGGGTTTGGAAATATTTTCTGTGGGGGTATTTACCATTGAGTATTTGTTACGAATATGGGTGGCTGATATGAATAAAAAAGTAAAAAGTAGCAGGTGGGATTTTATCAAGTCTCCACTTGGAATAATTGATTTACTTGCCGTCCTCCCATTTTATTTGCCAATGATATTTACGATTGACTTGAGGGTTGTAAGAATTTTACGGTTATTGAGATTACTTAGAATTTTAAAATTGGGTCGCTTCTCCAAATCTTTAAAGACGATCAACGAAGTAATGAGAGAAACAAAAACAGATTTAGCGATTACTTTTTTTGTAGCCTTTATTTTATTGGTCTTATCCTCCACCTTGATGTATTATGTAGAAGGGGATGTACAACCCGAAAAATTTGCCAGTATTGGTCATTCGTTTTGGTGGTCAGTAGCTACTCTTACCACGGTAGGATATGGAGATGTCTATCCGATTACCGCCATGGGTAAATTTTTGGGCGCCATTATCGCTTTGATAGGAATTGGTTTTTTAGCACTCCCCACAGGAATCATTAGTTCGGCGTTTGTTGACAAAATTCAGAGTAAGAAATCTAATGAAAAAAAGGTAGAGTGTGAGTGTCCGAATTGTGGGACGAAGATTAAAGTTTAAGCTTGGGTAGGATTTTTATTTGAGGTAATTCCTAGAAAGCTAAATGAATGAATTAAACTAAAAAAACATCATAAAAAAAATGGACCACGCCAGAAATAATAATATTAGTCTTTTACTCAATCGGCTGCCTGCTCATTGCGTCCAACATTAGGAATTTAAAAAAATTATATTACGCCTTACAAACTTATTAGAAGTAAATAGTTTGGGAAGGGTTTCCCATTAAAGCAAACAGATTATTTTTTATAAAAATCAAAATTTGAAATTATAAGTCAACGAAGGCAACACCGGAAATAACGAAACCTGTTTCGCCTCAAAAGAATCAGGAATCGAATCCTCATTAGTATCATTAATATCTATGTAAAGGAAAAAAGGATTCCGTCGATCATACGCATTATAAATACTTAAAGTCAAATCAGACGATCCCCAAGGATGCCAAAATTTACAAACTACCCCTAAGTCCATCCGATGAAAATTGGGCATTCGAAAATCATTTCTTAATGAATATTCTGGAACCACAAATTGAGGATTTGATCCAGGAATTCCTTGAACAAAAAATCGACCTATCGGAATCGTCGTCGGTGCACCCGAAGCAAATATCCACGTGGCAGTCAAATTCCATCTACGATTTAATTGATACAAAGCCACCACCGACAAATCATGACGGGTATCATAGCGAGGAGGAAAAGGATCGCCATTCCGAATTTCAGGAAATTCTAATTCACTCAGGGAAAGGGTATAACCAATCCATCCCGTAAATTTTCCATTCTTTTTTTCCAAATAAAGTTCGTTTCCATAACTCGTCCCGTTGCCAAAAACAAACTCTCCACTCAAATCATCATTAACAAAAATCTGTGCACCATCACGTAAGTCAACGACTCGGTTTGTCCATTTATAATACACCTCATTGGTCAATAAAAGGTCATCGGTGATCGACCAACTGACTCCAGCTGCAAATTGATTACTCCGTTGTGGCGTCGCAACAATATCTGTCGGATACCAAATATCGGTGGGCAAACTTGCTCCTGAAGTAGAAACTAAGTGAACATATTGAGACATGTTCGTGTAACTTGCTTTTAGAGAAAGACTAGGATTCAAACTATATTTTGCAGAAAATCGAGGTTCAATCCCGCCAAAGAATTTTTCATTATAAAATCCTGAAAGTCTTATTCCATAATTGATTTTCCATTTTTCATTGATTTCAAAATCGTCGGCAAAGTATCCAGCAAAAGAATTACCAGTAAAATTTTGCCCTGCGGTGAAATTAAAAGAACCTTCATCGTCACCAAATTGAAGTCGACCAATCTCAAATAGATGACGGGTGAAGTCAATTCCAAAGCGAATATTATGTTGGTTATTGGGTTTGAAAAAGAAGTTTTGTTTTATTGCATAATCGCGAATTCCAGAAGTTAAAGTAAACGTGGCAATGTCTCCAAAGCGATTTCTAAACTTATAATTATAGTCCGAAATGGTAAAAGAAAGATTGGAAAAAAATCGCGGATTGATAATTCGATTCCAACGTAAAGTACTGGCAGTATTTCCCCAATTAAAATTTATATCAATTTGATCATCTTGGAATTTAAAAAAATCACGCCCTAAATATCCACTCCAATAAATTTTATTTTTATCATTTATTTCATAATTCATTTTTGCATTCAAGTCATAAAAAAAATAATCAGGAATGGGATTAAAATCTTCATCGCCTGCCCGCGCATTATTGATTTGACTAGTGATAAGATCAACGTAAGTTCTTCGACCAGATACCATGAACGAACTTTTGTCTTTTTTCAAGGGGCCTTCCAGAGTTAACCTTGAGGCAATAATTCCAACACCACCAGCCCCTGAAAATTCTTTTTTGTTGCCTTCATTTAATTTGACATCAATGACCGATGACAATCGACCACCATATTGAGCAGGAAATCCACCTTTGTACAATTGAACATCTTTGACGGCATCAGAATTAAATGTGCTAAAAAAACCAAATAAGTGAGAAGGATTATAAATGACTGCTTCATCTAAAATAAATAAATTTTGATCCGGACTTCCACCTCTCACGACGACTCCCGAAGTTCCTACTCCACCACTTTTGATTCCAGGTTTTAGTTGTAAAGTTTTGATAATATCGACTT
>CAYGRM010000357.1:0-6923 GCA_964352225.1 uncultured Saprospiraceae bacterium
CGTTATTTACCGAACGAGATGAATTTGCCGTAAAATTTCTTTCGAAAGTTTTCCTTGATTTTGAAATGGATTTTTCTCCGATACCAACGATAAAGGAAAGTGAAGCAAAAAGAATAACTAAACCAATGACAATAATAGGAGCTGATAATGATTTATTATTTCCAGGAGAAAAATTATTGAAACGAGCTAGGTCAATTTTTCCATCTTTAAAAAAAGAATGGTTATTAAAAGATTCTAAACATGTTCAGCGAAAGGTTGATAATCAGAAAATTGAAGAATTAATTTTAAGTTCAATTTGACAGCTGGCTATTCTTTTTCGCACTTAAAAAATGAATTCCCAAGAGTAAAAAGAAAACATAAAATCCAACTCCAACTGAATTTTCAATGGTGTTTTCTGTAAAAAATGAAGCAAAAATAATTAGATGCAATGTGATAAATAATGCATCTGGTTTTATTTTTTTATAAAAAAGAGGAAAGAAAAAAGCGAGTATAAAAACGGCTAAACCAATCATTCCCATACCTGCGCAAACCGAAATGAATTGATTGTGTGGCATTTTTTTATCCGTAATTTCTGGAAATCTTTGATCGTAAATTTGATGCACTTCCTTTCGCAAATCACCAGCGCCGACACCTAACCATTTTTCCTTTTGACAAATCTCTAGCCCAACTTTGAAGGAGATTAATCGACTGGCATCTGAACTTCGCAACGGCAAATCATAATAATATTGTTGCCAATCCCAGATGGTATAATCTACTTTTTGTTTAAACCCTTCGATTGAATTGTATGCAATGGCAGGGATGCATAACAATACAATTACGGATGCAACGCCTAACAAATATCTTTTTTGCAAAAAAGCAAAACGCAAACTTAAAAGTAGCAAGGAAGCATACAAAACGAGAATTCCGCTTCGTACCGAAAGCACATGGATAAAGAGAAAAAGAAAACTAGTCATTCCTAAAATCAGCCATTTTTCCCAAGCCCATTTCCAATAAAAATTTCGAAAATATAAAACGATTCCTCCGACAATTGAAAATGCCATCATTAAACTGTAGCGAATATGATTGACAGGAGTTGGAATAGGTTGACCTTTTCCTAGGTTGTCGGTAATCACTTCATAGTTTTGCCAATAACCAAAACCTACTAAAATGGCACTTCCAAAAAGTAGAATTAGGAAGAAGTAGAAAATGGATAAATATTCTTTTTCCTTCAATTGAGGTATACTTACAAAAGCGAATGGCAAAAGAAAGAAAGGTAATTTTATGCGCAATCGCTCCAATAAATATTTCATATCAGCGGAATAAATTCCTGTAATTAGAACTAATAAGAAAAAGAGGGTGACTGCTAAATATGCTCTATTGGAAGTGAATTTTTGCCAATTGTTCCGAAGCTGTGAATTAAGTTGAAGCGGTTTTTTTTTCTCCAAGCCTAATTCAAAAACACTCATCACTAATAAACAAATCATCGCCACCGAAATCACAAATTTCGAATAAATCAATGCCCATAAATAGGCAAAACAGAAAAATACAACTAAGCCTTTTCTATTTAGGAAAGGATATCGATTAGTTAAGTTGGAAAGATTTTCTTTGAATGAAGACAAATTTTTCGTTTTGAGTTTTAAGTACTAACGAAGCTTTTGCTTCGTGAAGACATCACTATTTTGATTTGAAGCAAGAGCTTCAATATACTTTAACGTTTGCTTGAAACCCTTATTGTACAAGGGTTATAGCTATGTTTTTAAAAGTATAACGTATTTTTTAGTTATTAAACTCTAAAAATAGTTGTAAAACTGAATGATTCGTTTTATCTTTGATTTAAGTTAATTTACTGCTATGAAATATACCTTACTTTTTGCAATGCTTTTGAGTGTTTGCGTCTATGTCAATGGACAGATGGCGAATACTATTGATATTAAAGAACAATATACATTAGGTATGGAAGCCTTAAATAATTATCAATATCAAAAAGCACTCGACCATTTTTACGAATGTCATCGAGTAAAAACTCAAAATAAAGACTATTTGCAAAAACTCGCTTTTTGCTACATGAAGTTAGGTGATTATAACGAGGCGAAATTTAGCTATAATTCTTTGTTGAAAAAAGATTCAACGGATGTAAATGCTTGGAGTAATTTAGGATCGATTTACGAAAAGGAATTAAATTACTCAAAAGCGAGTGAATGTTACCAAGAGTTATTGGCGATTGATTCCACTAATAGTTATTATTTTCGACAGAATGCCTTTATGAGTTTGAGGTTAAAAGATCCGATTCGAGCGATTGCATATTTTACTCAAGCGCATGAACTAAATGAAAAAGATTTGGTAGTAATTAATGAATTGAGTTCGTTGCTTTTACAAATTAGGCAAGCTCCAACAGCTGAAGCGATCATCAACAAAGGTTTAAAGTTAGCTCCTGATAATTTGAAATTACTATATACTAAATCTGACATTTTACATTATAAAAAAGATCATAAAAATGTAGTGTCGACTATTTCGCATGCGATGTCGCTCAGAGATACTTCGCAATTTTATCAAAAAATGATTGGTGCAGCATATTTGCATTTAGAACAGTTTGATTCGTGTATTTATCATCTCAATGAGATAGTGAGAAAAGGGGAAGATTCAGAGTTGACACATTATCAATTAGCCTTAGCCTACAAAGGAATTGGAGATTTGACACAAAGTGAAATTGAATATCAAGCTGCCATCGAAAAAGGAATTAGTGAAAATGTAGGTGTCTATTTCAAAAACTTAGCGCTTGTTTTTGACGAACAAAATAAATTAAAAGAAGCGATTGCTGCATGGAAAAAAGCAGTCGAGTATTCGCCTGACGAACATGTGTATTTATATTTTTTGGCAAAAGATTGTGATAATTATTATCGAGATAAAAAAATTGCCAGACGATATTATCGACAATATTATGATACGAAAGATAAACAGTACCGAGAGTATGTGAGATTAAGGATTCAATACTTGAACGGGGTGATTCATCAGAGTAAAACCCCTGTCCCCTAAAGGGGAACGTTAAAATTTGATTTTGGGAAACTTGTGAAGGGGATGAATTTAGGTAGGACTTTATTTTTTTACTAGCAAGAAAAAAATCCGCTTTAATCCGCTTTAATCCGCTCGATCCGCGTCATCCGTGTTCCATCGCAGATTATTATTTTAAAAAAATTAAATCGAAATATAAATTTCAATTATGAAAAGATTAACGAAAGCAGAAGAAGAAATTATGCAAATCATTTGGCGATTGGAGCGCTGCACGGTGAGTGATATTTTGGATGATTTGGGAGATCCGAAACCACCTCATAGTTCCATTTCTTCGATTGTTAGAATTTTGGAAAAAAAGGATTTTTTGGATCATAAAGCCTATGGACGAACCTATGAATATTTTCCAATCATTGAAAAAGATGACTATAGCAAATTTACCTTGAAAAAAATCGCAAGTGATTATTTTGAAGGTTCGATGGATCAGTTAGTTTCTTTTTTAGTCAAAGAAAACGATGTGGATGTGAAAGAACTTGGAGAGCTCTTAGACAAACTTACAGATGAGAAATAACGCTACGAATAATACAATTACATTTCATAAAAAGTAAAAGTTATGTTTTTATATTTTTTAAAAGTTACGATTTGTTGGCTCGTATTTTATTTAGTCTACTTTAAATTTTTGAGCAAGGAAACTTTTTTCAAAACGAATCGATGGTATTTATTAGGAACATTATTGTTGGGGGCGGGAATTCCGTTGTTAGAATTTTTACTTGTCTTTCAAGAAGACAATCCTGTGGTGGTTTATTTTCAACCCATTAGTGATGGATCTTTTTATGTGCAAACTGCTGTAAATGAAGTAGTTACGAGTAGTCTATTGGATTGGGATAAATTGTTTTTAGGAATTTATCTGCTAGGTGTCGTGATTTGTAGCAGTCGATTTTTTATTGGTTTGGGAAAAATTTATGCCCTGTATCGTGAGTCAGAAATTATTAAAAAAGAAAATCACACCTTGGTTTTGACAAATCAGCCACATCTACCATTTTCATTTTTCAGATATATGTTTTGGAGTAAAGACTTGGAGATGAATGATGTCGATGGACAAAAAATCGTTACGCATGAGGTAGCGCACGTCAAAGGCTGGCATTCAGTAGATGTCATTTTACTAGAAATTTTTAGCATTATATTTTGGGTAAGCCCTATGGTGTATTTTTATAAAAAATCATTGAAAACTGTTCATGAATATTTGGCGGATGCCGTAGTTCTGCAGACTACGCCGACTAAAAAGTATGGACATCTTTTACTCAGACAATCGCAGTCCGGGCTGCAGATTGCGCTGGCAAATCATTTTTTTCATTCACAATTAAAACAAAGAATCGTTATGATGACCAGAAGTAAATCTCGCAAAGAGGCAATCGTAAAATACCTTTTTGCCCTACCCGTAATTTTATTGTTATTAATTGCTTTTTCGAAGAAGGACGCAATGGCAAATAATGAAAATTTACCGACTGAAAATATTGAAATAAATAATTTAAGTGCAATTGTTGATGTTGAAAAATCTCTGCTTGGAGAAGTTGACGACATGCCTCGCTTCCCTGGCTGTGAAGAAATTACCAAAAAAGACAAACGAGATGGATGTGCTCAAACAAAATTATTAACCTTTATTTATTCCAAGATTAAGTATCCAGCGGAAGCTCGAAAAGCTGGAATTCAAGGAAAAGTAATTGTTAAATATACAGTACTTGAAGATGGAACTGTTGCTAAAGCCAAAATCATGAGAGACATCGGAGGAGGTTGTGGAGACGCTGCGCTGGCAGTAATTCAAGCACTTCCAAAAATGATTCCTGGACAAAAAGATGGAAAAGCTGTAGCGGTAGAAATGACCATTCCTGTGAGCTTTAAATTGGAAGGTGATGCCGGAAAATTGCCTAAGGCTGAAGAGAAAACCTCAGAGGATACCTCAAAAGACATAGTTGTAACAGGCTTTTTTGCTCCCAATCAAAATTCTACTAAGGTAGTAGGAACTGATAATATCTTTAAAGTGGTAGAAGAAATGCCTCGCTTCCAGAGTGATGATTGTGAGAAGATCCAAGAAGATGAAAAGAGAGAAAAATGTTCCCAACGAGCCATGTTAGAGTACATTTATAAAAATGTAAAATATCCAAAAGCTGCAAAGGAAGCAGGTATTCAAGGAAAAGCAGTTATCGAATTTGTAGTGCAAAAGGATGGTTCAATTGCTGATGCAAAAATTCTTCGAAATCCAGGTGGAGGTACAGGAGAGGAAGCTCAGAGAGTAGTGCAATCGATGCCTAATTTCATTCCTGGGAAGCAAAAAGGAGAAGCAGTAAATGTGAGATATGTTTTACCTATTTCATTTAAGTTATCCGACCCTGCTTCGGGCGCAAGCATAAAAGGTGAGAATAATAATATAGAACTTAACAAAGATATGAAGCCACTTTTTATAGTGGATGGAGTGGAATTTGATAAGTCGACTGCTGGAGAATTGAAACCAGATGATATAGCAACAATCAATGTTTTGAAAGGAGGAAAGGCGACGGAGAAATATGGTGAAAAAGGAAAAGATGGAGTAGTTGAGATTACATTGAAAAGCGGAGATTCCAAAAAATTAAATGAAAGAATTCATCCAATAGAAAAGAAAACGGCTTTAGAAGAAGTAGGATTGACTTATGTGAAAATTTCACCCAATCCAACCAGCGGAAATATTAATATTGAATATGGCAGTCAAGGCAAACCAATGACAATTTCGATTTTTGATATTAATGGAAAAAGAGTTTATGAAAACAAAGTAGCTGGAGGAAAAGGTTCGGTGCAAAATATTGATTTGTCAAAACAGGCAAAGGGAATTTTCTTCGTGGCTTTCCAACAAGACGGAAAAACTTATAGAGAAAAAGTTATTTTACAATAGTATCTTTTTATTTGATTAGTTAATTTTAAAGCCTGTCCCGATGATTCGAGACAGGCTTTTTATGATACGTGGTGGTCTGCTTTAGCTGACCTGAAAAGAGCGAAGCGATTTTTTCAAAGTACCTTATAATTACTGTACTTTTTTAGGTCAGCTAAAGCAGACCACCACGTGTTTATCTCCATTCAATTTTCTCTGCAATCGATCTTCGCATCCCTCCAATCTCAGGCATCTGATGATACCCCATGTACAAAAATCCTAAACATCTTTCTCCTTCTTTCAATTCCAAGTATTCATTTAAATGTTTAATCGTCCCCGGTGAACTCCAATAACAACCAATGTTGTAAGCCGTGCAAGTCAAATACATATTTTGCACCGCAGCGCCGACGGAAGCAATTTCTTCCCACTCAGGAATACTTTCTTTCGGATCACGCTGCATACAAATTGCAATCATGGTATCACTTTGCAAAGCCTTCTTTAAAGGTTTTCTATATTTCATTTCTGAAAATTTTTCAGCGGGTGTAATTGCTTTATACACTTCCGAAAGTTTATTTCCCAACTGTTCCAAAGCATCTCCTCGAAAAACTTTGAACCTCCATGGTTCGGTCAATTTGTGCGTAGGGGCCCAATTGGCATTTTCCAAAACTTGCTCAATGATCTCTTTTGGAATTGGTTTTTGAATATAAGATTTTGGAAAAATGGAGCGTCGATTTTTAATTAATTCGTTGACTTGCTCAGGCAAAATTTTATTCATCGTCGTTGATTTTATTTTGTGCAAAAATAGAACATTTGATGTCTTTATAATGTTCTAAGGGTAGGATTAAAATAAACTTTCAATTTTTATTGAAAGTTATGAAAACAGTGCTTATCTTTAAATTAATTAACATGAAGCAGAATATACAAACTCAAAAATTTTGGCTTAGTACAGGTTTTATTATCCAAAGTCTTTTATTTTTTGCTGCTATTGGAAGTGGCCTTGTAGGGGTTTTTACAGGAGGAATGGCCTTGTTGATTTTTG
>CAYGRM010000358.1:0-6916 GCA_964352225.1 uncultured Saprospiraceae bacterium
CGGATGCTTACGGAAAAGGAGATAAAAGAAGAGAAGTTCCAGTTTCAAAATTCTTGATAAATTCCCTCAAAATTTGGCTTAACAATCGCACACACGGTTTTATTTTTATTAATACTCGATACAGGAAATTCTCAGCGCGATCTATTCAACTAATTTGCAAGGATTTGAGAGAAGCTGCAGAAATTAAACTTGATGTTACTCCGCATACTTTGCGACACACCAGAGCCACACTACTTGCTGAGGATGGATTGGAAAAAGATTTGTTAGCTAAATTTCTCGGTCACTCGAAAACGGAGACTACGGAAATTTATACTAATACTGCGAATCTGAAATTGAATGAGAAGTTTCGAAAAATCGAAACAGATTAACTATATTTACAACTAAGAGAGCGTTTAAACGATGCCTTACGTCTTTAGAGATGTAGGGCATTTGTTTTGAGCAACACTTTTCTATTTTACACTTTGGTAGCTATGAGCAAAAATTCCCATCATCAAAGCACTATTAATTTTTTTGCGATCATTTGATTCCCCGCCTGCAAAGAGATATAGTATACTCCAGGTAATAAATTACTGAATGATTCTTGTGATTTAGAGGAACCACCTATTGGTGCTTTAATTATATTTATAAGTTGTCCCATAGAATTAAAAATTCTAATCTTCCAATCTGTTTGTTTCTTTAAGTCAAACTCAACATAAACCTGGTCAGAGGAAGGATTTGGATAAATATTAAAATTCCAATTAATTGGAATATTTACATTCTTAACAATTTCAGGATATTCTGAAACCATAATATTAACCGTACTATTTGTAACGATTGGAGGATTGAAATCGAAGAATATATTTGCTGAATTAATAATAGGTGTATTCTCCAATAAATTATCGTTTGGTTGTATTCGATATTTCACAAAGCCATGACTAAGCATTTCATTTGTAGAACTATCAGGAAGCAATATATTGTCAAAAGAAAATAACAACTTCCCATTTTCATTCAAATTGACATTGTAGGGATGGCTTGAAGCAATAGGTTGAAAAGTGCTCCAATTTAAATTAGGATCTAAATAATCCGAAATTTCAATATTAAAGGCTGTATCTGTTCCTGTATTTTGAAACCTGATTGTATATTCTAAATCTTCGAAGAATAGCGTGTAATTAATATCCCCTGGAAAATCAGGTAATACCAATTTATCATTTGGATCATAAGCACAGTTTATCTGAGATTTAAATAAAGAGGCTCCTTCAAAGATAGTCCCCCCTTGATCATCCAATAAAGAAATAGTAGAATTTAATTTTATGGAATCTCCTAAAAAATCGACTCCAGCTATTTCAAAAAACAACTTTATGTCCTTAGAATAAGTGGGAGTCAAATCATTAAAATTCCAAAATAAAGTGTTGTTTTCAATAAGATCGGGCATTGGATCTGAGCTAATAAAATTGACCAAATTATCTAATTCTAAACCTACAATTCCATCCGCTTCTAGGGTTCCTGTATTTTTATACGATAACCAAAAAGGTACTGTAAATCCACATCTGGTAGGACTTGACGTTAAGTCAGTTTGAACTTCAGAAATATCGCTTATAGGAATCAGTCCAAAATTAGGTTCACTAATTCCTATACTATCAGGAACATCAAATACAAGATTTTGATTAGTGGAAAGTTGCCATAAAGAACTAGGGAAACAGGTTAAATAATAAAGTCCAGTATCTACTGCAAAATTAAAAGTTCCATCGCTTTGGCTCCAAGAAGAAATAACATCAGGTTGTATGGATACTTTTTGTTCTTTTAATCCAATTTCATTGGGGTCTGCAATTCCATTGTTATTTTCATCCCAAAAAATATTCCCTGTAATTTGAGGCGTATTCTCAAAATTTTCAAACCATACTATACCTCCATTCATACTTCCCAATATATCTAAATCACCATCTTCATCTAAATCTGAGGAAATCAAGTGTCCGACAAAAAGAAAACTATCAGATACTGTAAGTGAATTACCAAAATTACCTTGACCATCTAAATTCTCAAGCCAATATAGTTGTCCATTTCCATTATCTCCATTTGAATAAAGTATATCTATATCTCCATCATTATCTAAATCTGGGGAAACCATAGATAGAATATTATCACTATTGTTGGTCAATACTATTTCATTATCAAAATTTCCAGAACCTAAATTCTTCAAATATATAAGTTTCTCTCCTTCCAAAAATAAGACGATATCTATTTTATCATCACTATTATAATCAGCAAAATTAATTCTCTCTAAAGTAGTAGAATGTTGAAAAATAAGATGCTCTGAAATAAAATTTCCTAAGCCATCATTTTCAAACCAATACAAGGTACCATTCCCTGCATGGTTACAAGTGATTACATCGGAATCACCATCTTGATCTAAATCGTATGCAAAAACATAACGAACACCCCCTACATTTGTACTTATGATATTTTCTAAACCGACATTATTTGTTCCATCAATTTTTTCATACCATGCAATTTTTTGATCAAAAGTGGAAGCTGAAATTAAATCCTCATCTCCATCATTATCAAGGTCAGAAAGAACAATAGAAACAGGATTTAAGGCAGTTGAAATCAATGTAGACGAAGATGCAAAATTTCCCAAACCGTCTAAATTTTCATGAAAAACAATACTATTATTGTAGGCTAATAAAAGGTCGATATCATTATCGTTATCAAAATCTGTTGCTGTTAATGATTCAGGGTTTCCAGAATATTGGGCAACTATTTTTACATTTCTAAATTTATTTTCATCATCAGTATTTTCATACCAAAATATCCTATCATCTCCTTGAAAACTAACAATCGGATCTAAATCACCATCACCGTCAAAATCTGCTACAGTCGCTGATCTAACTGCATAATCACTTACTATTATCTGATTCGTTGATCCAAAATCTCCCATGTTATCTAAGTTAAAATACGACCCTATTTCTCGTTCTGAGGCTACTAAAATATCAAGATCGCTATCACCATCAAGATCGGAAGCATCAATATAAAATACATCCTTAAAAGAACCCACAATTGATTCTTCAGCAAAATCTCCAAGTCCATCTATATTTTCATACCAAACTATTTTATCATTAAATCCTAAAGCACAAATAATATCTAAGTCATTATCTCCATCAAAGTCAAATATTGAAAGTTCTCTTTTATCTGAAGAAGATTCACTAACCAATAATTTAGAACTAAAAAACCCTAATCCATCTTCATTTCTATACCAAGCTATCTCATCTTCTATAGAAGAACTATAAACCAAATCATTATCACCGTCATTATCCATATCCGCAATTTCAAAAGTTAGGCTAAATGTTAAATCACTATCAATAATATTTTCTGATCCATAACCTCCAAGTCCATCTAAATTTTTTAGCCATGCAAATTTATTATCTGTGTTAGAATAGTATACAATATCCAATAACCCATCAGTATCTATATCATGAACTTCGACCCAAGTAATACCTCCATCCTCAAGAAGTAAATTCATATCACTAAAAACTGCCTGACCTCCAATATTTTCCATCCAAAAAAGACCTGTATTAGAATCAGTTATGATATCTTGATGCCCATCTCCATTTATGTCAGAAATAAAGATATTATTTGAATGACGAAGGTCTGAAGCTATAATCTTTTTCTCGCTAAATAAACCTGCACTATTTAGATTCTCAAACCAAACTAACTCATAGTAAGTTGTAAAACCTATACTAAGAAGGCTAATAATATCTTGATCACCATCATTATCTATATCAAATGCTATAATATACTCTGCCCTTGAAGAGGAGGCAGAAGAAGATATATATTCTACAGAACCATAATTGCCCAATCCATCTAGATTTTCAAACCATATAATTTCATGTCTAAAATCTAAACCGCCTATGATATCTAAATCACCATCATTATCCAAGTCCGAAGTAGTTATAGATTGAAGGTCGTGTATAATAGGAGCTATATGTTGAGTCGCAGATAATTGTCCAAAAATAAAAATAGGAATTACTAAAATAAAAAAAAGGGAGTAAATTGATTTCATCGGTATTATTTTTTGTTGAAAGAAGAAAGGTTGTATAAAATAATCTAAAACTAAAACTAAAATTTTAAATTTAACAATAAGGAAGATAAAATTTTTTATTGATTATCAATAAAATCACATTTTAAGTAGAGTATTCATTCAACGGTGTCTATTTACCCCTGCTGTCCAATACAAACCAGACCAACCATTAAAAGGAAAACTGCTCGTGTTGACATAATGTCAACATACGGCAAAGGTAACGGATTTCATCCGCCAGTCTACAAGTCCATGGGGACAAAAACAACAAAACCGCAAACAGTTTCCTGTTTGCGGTTTTGTTGTTTTTGTTTTCGAAAAAATCCTAACGGTTTGCTTGTACTTAACATAAATATATTTATCGGCTTTTTATAACAACATACACACGTATAGTAAAGCATGCCCAAAAATTTGAATCCGCAGCGATTCGCTCTA
The DNA here is from genome assembly GCA_964352225.1 of uncultured Saprospiraceae bacterium. Lineage (GTDB taxonomy): Bacteria > Bacteroidota > Bacteroidia > Chitinophagales > Saprospiraceae > CAJQQY01. Next base: position 4,487 of record CAYGRM010000358.1, read on the forward strand.
CCGACTGATAAGACAGATTTTAAAAACAATACTCTTACAAAATAGTGGAGAGGGAACAATTTCTATTTCTGCCAAACTATATGTATTTAGGTATTACTCATTTCATCCTTCAAATAGAACAATACAATTCAGAATTTTGATGGAGTTGTACTCTATATCCACTATTTCAAAATCATTGGAGATTAGTTTTTTTGGTGCATCCTGTTTTTTATTTTTCCTATAGAAACCAGAGGTTCCTGATCCACTAGACATTAGCCGCAGGTTTGACGCCAGCGGTTTAAATTATGTTGTTTTTTCTTAATATTATTTTATTCGCTATTACATCCGGATGCTCCTTTTCGGCATTATGAAATATATTTTCTCCAAAATTTTCATTACGATTTTTAGGGGGCTGATTAGTAGGTATAGAGGATTGTGTCATTTTTTTTAAAAAAATATCAGTCGAAATGGGAGATTCGCTTGGCGATTTTCCATTTATTTTAATTTGATCTGCTGAAATCGCCAATTGATTTTGTACTGACAAATTGGGAGTAGTAACCTCATAGCTCTTTAGATTTAAACATCGATAAATAGAGTATAAAATAGCTACTACGCCAAAAAATCCAGCCCCAATTAGCATCCTGATTTTCCAATTAAAAGGAGGCGTTTTTTTCGTTTCCAAAACAGGGTTGTTATGATTGATGGTTATTGGAGATTCTTGCTTTTCTATTTCTTTTGGTGAAAAGTCTCTATTCAAAGTAAGGTGTGTTTTTTCAACTTCGAGTAAACTCAACCGACGTAGTCTAGCTCTTTCGTTATTAAATCTCACTTTACAAAAATAAGTGCAGTAGGCTTGATTCAATCTTCTTGCATGAAAATCTTTTCCACAATGTGGACATTTTTTAGAATATGCTGTGTTCATATGGTTTTATTTAGCAATAAAAAAATTCGAATTATTCGAATAACTCTTTATAAATAAAGGAAAACTTTAAATTCGAATTATTCATATACAATATAATGTTTTTGAAATGTAGCGTCTCGGACTTTAGCTGATTTTGGAGGGTATTTACTTATTGACTTGTAAATCAGTCAAAATTTATTTGTTACTGATGCGAATCAATAGTTGGAAATTTATAAAATCAGTCATTCATAAAACAGATATGTAGGTAGGGCAACTAATCGTGTAAAATCCGCCAGAATTTTAACGTTGCCAGACTGGACAAAACCTATTAGAAATAGACCAAGCTTATACCTTGATTCTCAATGAGTTATAAACTTTGAAACAAGATGGACAGAACAAGTGTTTTTGGCTACTCATAAAATTCTTTAATTTGCTATCTAATAATATTGCACTTACAGAGTGTTTGCATACTGTGATGGAACTCCTTCACGCTTCAAATTGGGCTAAAATCACTAAAAAATACCAAGTGTTAATTTATTGGCGGATTTTACACGATTGGTTGCCGAACCTCCAATAGAATTAAAGATGTGGAAGAATAGTTTTTTTCTTTTTTTAACTGCCGTAGGCATGTATTGAAAATACAAAGCCGCAAGCAGTTTCCTGTTTACGGCATCGTGGTTTCTGTCCCTATGGACTTGTAGACTGTCGGATGGAATCCGCTACCTTTTGCTGTTTGTGAACTTTAAGTTCACACAAGCAGATTTCCTTTCAATCGTCAGTCTGCTTTGTATCGAACAGCAGGGTAAAAAAGATAGGTATGTCACTTTAGCGTCGACGGTACTTCCATATTTGAAAAAATATCTAAAAAGTTATAATCCAACTAGGTGGTTATTTGAAGGTCAAAGTGGTGGAAAATATAGCGCAAGTAGTTTGCAAAGAATATTTGAAACAGCTATGGAAAATTCGAATATTAATTCCTATGCCACCTTGCATACTTTACGACATAGCTACGCCACGCATTGTGTGGAAAATGGTCATAATTTAAAAAGTGTGCAGGAAGCATTAGGTCATGGTTCATTAAAGACAACTGAAATATATTTGCATATTTCATCAGATGCATTAAAAAAATTAAAGAGTCCATTAGATAACTTGGACATTGAATAGTATCTTTAAGCTATTAGAGTATATGTTACAAAATGGTCGACATATATCTATTTTATATCATGTATTTTGCAGCGTTAAAATTTATTAATATATTGAAAACAAAATTATATCATAACTCATTGGTTATCTACGATTTAAGGGCTCTTTTTGGGAGTATTTCCATTGAAAAGATATAAGGATATATGGGTAATTGTTACTCATAGCCAATAGTTAGCATCCATCAAAAAGAAAAAAAACAATACTTTTACAAAAAGTGATTTTGGAAAATTCAGCTGATAAAAAAGGAAATTCATTTCTTCGATTTGAGCAAAGTAAAAACGGAAATTCAGCTTTTAACAAATAGTTTTTATTTCCAGTTCGAGTAAATGGCAAAAGTGATTTTGGAA
>CAYGRM010000359.1:0-6912 GCA_964352225.1 uncultured Saprospiraceae bacterium
GTGAGTTTTTCAAAGTATCACTTATCTTAATTATAGTATAATTTGCCCTTAAGTCTTTTTGTTCATTCAAATAGGAATTAGGGAATAGTATTTTAGACGCTGACTTTTTATGAATTTTTTATGACCTTTTATGTTTAACATTATTCCAACCATTTTTTGCTGGCAAAAAAAACATCATAAAGTCATGAAAAATTCATAAAAATTCAGCGTCTAAAAAAAATCGGTAAGTGGTTATTTTCGTACTTAATTGAAATTTTAATTCTTCGTCAGCTTGCTGCGAGGTAGTTTAATTAGTTTTTGATATAGTAATTACCCAATTGTTTTAAATTCCTTTTCCATAATTGGATTTGTATGGACAATCAACTAGCATAAATATTAAATTAATACTAATGTATCTAGGAATAATTTCTAGTTGTATTTATGATTTTAGGCAAATCAAAAGTAAGGATGAAAACCTTAAAAAAAATAATTCTTAACAAGGTTTATCTTTGACCAACCGTTAGTCTCAATAAGACACCATATTCAAAGAATTGTAAATTAATATGATAGAATTATATCTAAAAACGAATGAAGTCAAGAAGCTAAATTCCATTAGTGAAATTAGCTATGAGGCTAAAGATATATTTAACATTCGCATCATTGACTCTACTGAAAATGTACTAAAAGAAATTTCTGATAAATTTGATATTGATATATCAATTTTTAATCAAAAGGAGGACATCGAAATAAGTTCTCATTATTTAAAATCTCTCGCCCAATTATCTTTTAACTTTTCTATTCCTAATTATAATTCGGAAACTCTTTTTAAAGAGGAAGAAGTTTTTATCATCATCAAAAATGGGGTAGTCTATTATTTTTTGTCTTCCAATTTGGATGAGAATTTTGTAAATCTGACGAAAACCAGATATGACTTCACCAGTATAAATTTCAATTCTCATTTAGAACATTTTGTATTTCAAATCGGAATAATTTCAGATTATTATGCAGATTTGACAGAGATTATTTCCAAAAGAGTAAAGCAGTTCTATGAGAACATTTTGCACTCAAAAGATTTTAAGGCAACCGACTTGGATTTAATCATGATCTTAAATTTTAATAATCTGTTAATTAAAGAATCTATAAGTAATTTCCAGAGAATCCTACATTTACTCAAACAAAACAAATTTGAGGAAGAAACCATCACCAATCAGTTAAACTTAGAACTTGATGATATCGCTGTAATTTCAGATCATATTCAATTTAATTTTGACCGACTCGATGATCTGAAGGAAAACATCAATAGTAAAATTGAATTAGAACAAAATAATATATTTAGAACCTTAACTATTATAACTGTTTGTATCTCTTTACCTACATTGATTGCGGGTATTTATGGGATGAATTTTAAAAATATTCCAGAGTTAGATTGGATATACGGATACCCAACAGCAATTGGATTGATGATAATAAGCTTTATAGTCGCAATAGCTTATTTTAAAAGAAAGAAGTGGATTAAATAAATTCATTTTAGGAATTAATATTCCCCCTAACTCTCTCATTTTCAACTACTTATTCTAATCATAATTTTCCTTCAAAACTTTCCCAATAAAATGTTCTTTTCAGTTTTGAAAAATGTTATTTTTGCGGGCTATGCGATTAAAAACATTAGAAATAAAGGGATTTAAAAGTTTCGCCAACGAAACTGTTATCAATTTCAGCGAAGACGTCATTGGAATTGTCGGGCCAAATGGTTCCGGGAAGTCAAATATTGTAGATGCGATTCGTTGGGTTTTGGGTGAGCAAAAGAGTAAAGAGTTACGTTTGGACAAGATGTCGAGCGTGATTTTTAACGGAACAAAAAAGAAGAAAAAAGGAAATACTGCTCAAGTTACCTTGACTTTTGAAAATACCAAAAATCTCCTACCTACCGAATATCACACCGTCTCTATCAGTCGTATTTTATATCGAAGTGGTGATTCCGAGTATCGCCTTAATGATGTGCCTTGTCGATTAAAAGATATTACCACGTTATTTTTGGATACGGGGATTGGTTCCAATTCCTATGCGATCATCGCCTTAGGAATGGTTGATGATTTGTTGAATGACAAAGAAAATTCTCGTCGTAAAATGTTCGAACAAGCGGCTGGGATTTCAAAATATAAAAGGCGAAAGCACGAGACCCTGATTAAATTAAAAAATACTACTGACGATCTTGATCGGGTGGAAGATTTATTATTTGAAATTGAGGGAAACTTAAAATCGCTCGAAAAACAAGCTAAGCGAGCAAAAAAATACTACGAACTCAAAGATGATTATAAATCATTGAGTATAGAATTAGCTAAATTTAAATTGTCTGCTTTTAGCGGAAAGAACAAAGAATTCGCAGAAAAAATCCAAGAGGAAGAAGATAACATTCGTGCAATGGATGTTAAGCTGAGAAATATGGAGGCAACTTTGGAATCCGAGAAAAAATCAAATTTAGATTCTGAAAAATTGCTGTCTAATTCTCAGCGTGAATTAAACGAGTTGGTAAATTCCATTCGAGAAATGGAAAATCAGAAAAATATTGCTGTACAAAAAGTTGGTTTTATCAATCAAAATAAAGCTAAACTGACGGAGCAAATTACTTCTGCCGATACCAAAGTGATCGAACTTCAAAAATCAATCGATCTCAATCGAAGCGAATTGAATTTGGACAAACAATTGGAAGAACAGCTTGAGGAGCAACTTGAAAAAGCAAAAACTGATTTAGACCAAATTAAAACCAATCATGGAGATTTAAAAACTGAGTTGGACGATTTTTTACAAAGCCAACAAATAGTCGAAAGGGAGATTTTTGAATTAGAAAAAAATAAGGCAATCAATGGCAATCAAATTGAAAATTTGACTGCCGAAATCCGAAGAAGTGCTGGAGATGTTGAAGGTCGGCAATCTGAGATTGGTTCTTTGGAAACCAAATTAACTGAGATTCGAGAAAGTGAATCTTTCAAAATAAATATGCTAAAGGCATTGGAAGAGGAAGAAACACAACGTCAAAAAGATATTGAAGCGGCAGAAAGTGAGTTGGAAGATTTGACTAAGCATATGACTGATGTCAATCGTTCGCTCGACTCCAAACGGAATGAATATAAGTTGACTAAATCAATGGTAGATAATTTGGAGGGATTTCCAGAGTCTATTAAATTTTTGAAAAACCATAAAGATTGGGCAAAAAATGCTACGCTGCTGTCGGATTTGATTTATGTAAATGAAGATGTTCGAGTTGCCATTGAAAACTATTTGACTCCATACTTGAATTACTATGTAGTTCAAAAAATGGATGATGCTTTCGATGCAATTAAATTGTTAGGAAATTCTCAAAAAGGAAAAGCAAACTTTTTTGTTCTTGATGCTTTCCAAAATTATGTTCCTCCGATGACGATGGTGCCTGGTACTCAGCGTGCCATTGACTTGGTACAAACGGACATGGAATATTTTAATATGTTCAGTCATTTATTGGAGAATGTAGTAATATCTGATTCCGATAATTTGCAGCCTGAACTAATTGATAAGAATATAACAATACTTTCACGGAGTGGGAGAGTGGTGCAAAAGAAGTATTCTATTTCAGGTGGTTCGGTAGGTCTGTTTGAAGGGAAAAAGATCGGGAGAAAGAAGAATTTGGAATTGTTGGAGCAAACGATCAAAAAATTAGAGAAGGAGGAAAATAAGTTTTCTACCGTTTTTTATAATTTAAAATCAAAAATAGAAAACCTAAAAGGTGCTAGAAAAGACCAGGTAATTTCAACAGAAAAAGATGCGTTAAGTCAAATCGCTCAAAACAAAGTTTCGTTGATGACTCGGTTGGAAAATTTTGAATCTTTCATCACCGAGGTAAATGATAAAACTGCTCAAGCGCATAAGTTAATTGAAAGTTTGGTGGCAGCCAATGATCGTTTTGAACAAAGTCTTCTGGAAAAAAGGGCAGAAGCAGAAAACGCAAAAAAGCAGATTTCTGAAAAAGATGATGGTTATCGGGTGTTGGCAGATCAATTGAGTGCTGCATCCCAAGCCTATAATGAAAAAAATATTGAATTTATTCGTCAGCAAAATAAGGTGACGACCATTCAGCGAGATTTGAAATTCAAAGAGTCCACTTTGGAGGAAACCAGATTCCGATTGACTCGAAACCAAAAAGTGCTGGAGGAAAGTTCAGAAGAATTAGACTTCTTAAAAGAAGATATTAATAAATTTGACGAAGAATTATTAGTCAATTATGGTATCAAAGAGGAGAAAGAAAAAAATCTTTCTGAGGCAGAGCAAATCTATTTTAAAGCCCGTGGAGGAATCAATGAAATTGACGATGAGCTAAGAAACTTGAATCGAAAAAAACAAAATTCGATTACTTTGCTTTCTTCTCTCAAAGAAAAATATAGCGAGTTAAAATTAAATATGGCTTCGATCGGTGAGCGATTAAAAATTGAATTTAATATTACCATTGATGATATCATCAATCAAGCTCCTGACGAAAATCAAAATGCCAAAGAATTAGAAGATAGAGTATCAAAACTCAAAAAGCGACTCGATACTTACGGAGAAATAAATCCGATGGCCGTCGAAGCCTATGATGAAATGAAAGTTCGTTACGATACTATTTCTGACCAACGGAATGATATATTAGAAGCAAAAAAATCCTTACTTGAAACGATTAAAGAAATCGAAAGCAAAGCGACTTCCCAATTTATGGAAGCCTTTGAAAAAGTAAGAACGTATTTCAAAGAGGCCTTCCGAACATTATTTTCGGAAGATGACGATTGTGATATTACCTTGGAAGATGAAGAAAATCCATTGGACTCCCGTATTCGAATTTTAGCGAAGCCAAAAGGAAAACGTCCTCAGTCAATTAGCCAATTATCAGGAGGGGAAAAGACCTTGACGGCAACTGCTTTGTTGTTTTCCTTATACCTTTTGAAGCCAGCTCCATTCTGTATTTTCGATGAGGTGGATGCACCTTTGGATGATGCCAATATTGAAAAGTTTAATAAAATCATTCGACGATTTTCAGTTGATTCTCAATTCATCATTGTCACTCACAATAAAATGACCATGGCAGCGGTGGATGTAATTTATGGAGTGTACATGGCTGAGCCTGGAGTTTCGGGAGTGAGTGAAGTTGACTTTAGAGATTTGGAGGAGACTAGCCAACTGGAGGAAATCATACAAAATTAGGTTTAAAAAAAATATTGGGTGTAAGAATGCATTTTGGATTAATTTCCAAAATGCATTCTCTATTTATGTTAGGTTTTACTTATATTTATAAAATAATAAAGCAATAAAAAAAAATATACTCACCACATTTCTTCTTTTTATATTCTTTTTTTCAAATGGATTTAGCCAACAGAAGCCTCGAATCATTGAATATACTGAATCTTTTCGATCAGCAAATGAAGATACTTAAAAAAACAAAAAGAAGAGTTGTTAACGTATAACTTTGATCCTCCAACCTTCAATCCTAATTATGATAATACGATTCATTATAAAAATACTTGTGAGGGAATTTTAGAGTTAAAAGAAATAGTAAATGTATCAGCATTTATTAGTAAAGAGGAATTTCTTTATGAGGGAAAAAATGAATGTATTAATTTTGAAAATGAAAATTTAAATATCCAAATTTATCCGAATCCTTCAAGTGGATACTTTGACATTTATAGTTCAATTTTTCAATCAGGGGATACTAGAATTATAGTGTATTCCATGGACGGGAAAGTACTGTTACAAAAAACTGAAAGAAGTAGATCCGCTTCTTCAGCCATAGATTTATCTTTTCTTCAAAATGGTTTTCACATTTTACAATTAAGAAATGGAGATCATTTTGTCAAGTCAAAAATTGTGATTGCTAAATAGTTTTAATAAAAAATAGGTGAAATGAAAATTTTAATTTCCATGGTATTTCTTCTGTTGATCTTTTTCCAAAATGGAATAAGTCAAACAGAACCTCGTGAAATTAAATATATTCGCTCCAAAAGTAATTGGCTTGGCTATGACTTTAAGAAAACTTATGAATCCGAAAAATCATATGATCTCAACCATAATATTTCGACTGAAATAATCAAAATTTACAACCAAGATGAAAGTATTCAATATTGGCTAGGTAGATTTTATGAATATGATGTTAATAATTTATTGAAAAAACATACGGCTAGCCGATACAACCAAGATGTTGATTTATGGATTATCAATTATTGGGTAGATTATAAGTACGATCAAAACGGCTGTCTGATTGAAGAACAAACTACTCAAAATATTGGAGGTCAAATCTCTAGAAGATTGACTTACATCCGAAATTCAGATTGTCAAATTACTTCAAAATTAGACGAATGGCTGGCTAACGGATTTGATCTAAGTATCAAAGATTATTTTACTAGAGATTATCATTCTGATGGAATTTCTTTTGATGAAAAACTCTTTGGTTATTCCTCTATTGTTGGGAATCTTTATCTTAAAAAAGATAGGAAAATTATTTATGGTCAGAATAAAAAAATCTCAGAAGCCTACTGGACCATTTTCTCTTCTGCTGAAGATACTTTATACCATGTCCAAAATTTTAACACTTATGATGAATATGATAATCTAACCTTGGATACTGAATATAGAAATGAATACCATGGTTGGCAATTACATCGTCAAACTTTTTATGAGAATGAATATGACGAAAATGGGTTTTTAATTAAGAAAAATACGGAAGTATGGAATTATGATAATTCAAATTTACCTGATGGAGTCCTGAGCTACGCCAAAGAAAATATTTATCAAAATTCATGTGAAGGAGTAATAGAAGAGTATACTGAGAAAGAAGGCAATTCTGAAGCGGTGGATCTTTTTGAATATGTTTATGAAGGAATCAATGAATGTTTCGAGTTAGAAAAATTAGATTTAACTATTGAAGTTTATCCT
>CAYGRM010000360.1:0-6901 GCA_964352225.1 uncultured Saprospiraceae bacterium
CTAATTTTCAAGCAACTTTTTTTTCGAAAATTAAAAAGTGTACGGTAGAGAATTTTTATTAAAAAACTCTCCTTAAAAATCCGTTTTTTTGCAAAAATAATAATTCAAAAAATGGAAGAATTTCTAGATTACTTTCCCGATCTCACCGAGCAACAAATTTCCCAACTTTCTCAATTAGGCGAACTCTACGCCGATTGGAATTCAAAAATCAATGTCATTTCTCGAAAAGACATTGAAAATATTTATGAAAAACATGTGCTCCATTCTTTAGCGATCGCTAAAGTGATGAGATTCGAACCTGGCGCAGATATTTTGGATTTAGGTACAGGTGGTGGATTTCCAGGGATTCCCTTGGCGATACTTTTCCCCGAGACAAATTTTACGCTCATCGATGGTATTCGAAAAAAAATCACCGTAGTTCAAGGAGTAGCGGAGGCACTCGGTTTAGAAAATGTCGTAGCCAAACAAGCTCGCGCCGAAGAGATGAAAGGGCAAAAATTTGACTTCATTGTCACTCGCGCAGTTGCCTCTTTGGATAAATTAATGGTATGGACGCAACGACTCTACAAAAAAGATCACCATCATTTTATGCCCAATGGATTAATCGCGCTAAAAGGCGGGGACTTGAAAAAAGAAATTAAAACTTTGGGTAAAGGTCATTATGTGGAAAAATATTCCGTTTGGGATTTTTTTGAAGGAGAGTTCTTTGAGGAGAAATTTATCATTTATGTGCAGGGGTAATACTAACTTTACAATAATCTAACAGCCCTTTTATGAAAAAAAAAACTTAAAAATAATTTTTAACTTTAGCCGCTTTCCCTAAATACACAATCAAAATCAATTTATAGAATGAACAAAATTAAATTATTGTCCTTGTTGCTAGTGATGACTTTTCTTAGTCAGAATCTCCTAGCACAAGTTACCTTTCAACGCAATGGCGTGTACGATGAGCGAGAAGGATTCTACGCTTTTACTAACGCTACTATTTTTAAATCCTATAATGAAAAAGTCGAAAATGCCACGATGATCATCAAAGATGGTCGGGTGCAAACGATTGGACAAAAAGTTCCAATTCCCGAAGGTGCAGTCGTTGTTGATCTCAAAGGAAAATTTATTTATCCTTCCTTCATTGATTTATATTCAAGTTATGGAGTGCCTGAGGCCAAAGCTGGTGAAAGAAGCGAACGTCGAGCACAACAATTTAATACCCAAAAAGAAGGAGCGTATATTTGGAATCAAGCTCTAAAACCTGAGTTCCGAGCGCATGAAAATTTCTCTACAGATGAAAAAGCTGCCAAGAGTTATATAGATGCTGGTTTTGGAATCGTAATGACTCACCAAGAAGATGGAATTAGTCGAGGAACAGCAACCTTAGTGACCCTCGGGAATGATAGCGAACATGAGACGATTCTAAAAGAAGAAACGGCTCATATGCTTTCTTTCAAAAAAGGAAATTCCACTCAAAGTTACCCTACGTCGTTGATGGGTGGAATTGCTCTTTTACGACAGACTTATATGGATGCTAACTGGTATAAGAATGGAGGTAAAGATCAAGAGATGAATATTTCTCTAGAAGCATGGAATGAGATTAGTTCGTTGCCAGCCGTTTTTGATGTTCGTGAAAAATTAGAAGCATTGCGTGCAGCCAATTTGGGAAAAGAATTTGGGATAAAATATATCCTTAAAGGAAATGGAGATGAATACCAACGGCTGAATGAGCTTAAAGCAACAGGTTGTTCCATGATCTTACCAGTAAAATTTCCAGATGCATACGATGTCGAAGATCCTTACGATGCGATGTTGGTTTCCCTTGCACAAATGAAGCATTGGGAATTGGCACCGACCAATTTATCTCGAATTGCAGATGCAGGAATTGAGTTTACCTTAACGACTGATGGATTAGATAAAAAATCTGACTTTTTAGAAAATGTGAAAAAAGCGATTAAGCATGGTTTATCAGAAGAGGCTGCGTTAAAAGCAATGACGCACACACCGGCCAAAATGATGGGTATGTCTAACGAAATCGGAAGCTTGACATCAGGAAGTTTCGCTAATTTTATCATTACTTCAGATAGTATTTTTAAAGAAAAAGCAAAAATTCATCACAATTGGGTGAAAGGAAAACCTTTCGTTTTGAAAAAACTAGAAGAAGTAGATTTGGAAGGAAACTACAGTTTAAAAGTAGGTGATCAGACTTTTAAATTAACCGTTGATGATGAAAATAAAATGAAAGTAGAAGAAAATGATTCTACTAAAATTGATGTTAAATCCAAAATTTCTAATGACTTGATCACTCTTACTTTTTCCCCAACTAAAAAAGAAACGAATCTTTTCAGGTTGTCTGGGACGATTGGCGAAAAAGAATGGTCAGGGAATGGAACTTTAATCGACGGAACTTGGACTTCTTGGTCTGCTAAGTATGAAGGTGCTCCTGAGAAAAAAGATGAGGACACCAAATCAAAGAAAAAGAAAGGCAAGGACAAGGACAAAGATGAAAAAGATGACGAAGACGAAGTGGCATCTGATGATAACATAGGTGATGTACTTTATCCATTTATGGCTCATGGTTACAAAGAGCGGCCAAAAGAAAATACTTACTTAATTAAAAATGCTACCGTTTGGACCAATGAAAAAGATGGTATTTTGAAAAATACAGATGTCTTAGTCCAAAATGGAAAAATAGTTGAGATTGGAAAAAATATCAATAAAGATATAGGTACTCGTGTCGATGGAACTGGAATGCACTTGACCTGTGGAGTGATTGATGAACATTCACATATTGCCATTTCAAGAGGAGTTAATGAATGTTCTGAAGTGAGCACGGCAGAAGTTCGAATTGGCGATGTGGTTGATTCTGAAGACATTGATATTTATCGACAACTGGCTGGAGGAGTGACGACTTCACAATTATTGCACGGTTCGTGTAATCCAATTGGGGGACAGTCTGCGATTATCAAATTACGCTGGGGATTTGCTCCTGAGGAAATGAAATTTGAAAAGGCTCCTGGTTTTATCAAATTCGCTTTAGGTGAAAATGTAAAAAAATCTCGATCAAGTTCTAACAATAGATTCCCGGACACTCGGATGGGAGTGGAGCAAGTTTATCGAGATTATTTTACTCGAGCCAAAGAATACAAAACAGCTAGTCAAAGAAAAGATGCTGGCTTTCGAAGAGATTTAGATTTAGAAACTGTGGTTGAAATTTTGGATGGAAAAAGACATATCTCTTGTCACTCTTACGTGCAATCAGAGATCAATATGTTGATGCATGTCGCTGATGAAATGGGATTTAAGGTCAATACTTTTACCCATATTTTGGAAGGTTACAAAGTGGCTGATAAAATGGCCAAGCATGGTGCAGGTGGCTCAACATTCTCTGATTGGTGGGCATACAAATATGAAGTAGTTGATGCAATTCCGTACAATGCAGCATTGATGCATGAACAAGGTGTGACAACGGCAATCAATTCTGATGATGCAGAGATGGCTCGACGATTGAATCAAGAAGCAGCCAAAGCGGTGATGTATGGAGGAGTTTCGGAAGAAGATGCGTGGAAGTTTGTTACTTTGAATCCTGCAAAATTATTGCGTATTGATCATAAAGTAGGAAGTATCAAAGAAGGAAAAGATGCGGATTTAGTTTTATGGAATGATAATCCACTTTCCGTTTATGCACGAGCAGAAATGACTTTCGTTGATGGACTTAAACTTTTTGATAGAAAGTTAGATGTTGAAATTCGAAAAGATGTTGCCGCAGAAAGAAATCGATTAATTCAAAAAATGTTAGCCGATAAAAAAGGCGGTGGAAAGACTCGTCCTGCAAAAGGTAAGAAGTCTAGACACTATCATTGTGATGATTCAGAAGATGAAATGATCGATTAATTTTTTCGAATTCAAAACAGTCTCTAAAGTATTGGAAAACCACCAATAAATTTTGAAATCTTTTTAGGTGTAATTTTTTGAATGATCAAAAACATAAAATTGCGACTAAAAATCAAATAAGTTTAAATGAAATTTTTAAATATAATATTATTCATGTGTCTTGCTTGGAGTCTGACCGCTCAGCCAGCACCCGCTCCACCTCAAAAAGGAAAGCTTGCTATCCTCGGAGCGACCGCCCATATCGGAAATGGAAAAGTGATTGCGAACAGTTTAATCACTTTTGAAAATGGAAAATTACTCGCAGTCGAAGATGCAACAGGAATTCGGCTAGACCGAAACTCTTTTACCAAAGTAATTGATGCCAATGGGAAGCATGCTTACCCGGGATTCATCGCAGCAAATACTGCTCTTGGATTAAATGAAGTTTCAGCAGTTCGAGCGACTCGTGACGATGATGAAATTGGGAATTTGAATCCACATATTCGTGCAATTATTGCTTACAATACTGACTCGAAAGTAATTCCAACCATCCGTTCCAATGGAATGTTGATGGCTCAAATCAAACCAGAAGGTGGCCTAGTAGATGGCCAATCAAGTGTCGTTCAATTGGATGCTTGGAACTGGGAGGATGCGGCTTACAAAATTGATGAGGGTATTTATTTGTCTTATCCTTCCATGGTAAGTTGGAGTTGGAGAACTCGATCTTTGGATAAAAACAAAGATTACGATAAGCAATTGCAAGAGGTGGAAGACTATTTCAAAGAGGCTCATGCGTACTCAAAAAATAAAAAATTGTCTTCCAAAAATTTGAAATTCGAAGCGATGCGAGGATTATTTGACGGGAGTAAAAATTTATACGTAAAAACGAATGCTGCCAAATCAATCATGGAAGCAGTTTTATTATTTAAAAAATTCAAGATCACACCGGTCATCGTTGGCGGAGGTGAATCTTGGATGGTTGCTGATTTTTTGAAAAAACATAATGTTCCCGTTATGTTATCGAAAGTACATGACTTGCCAGATTATGAAGATTCTGATATTGACCAGCCATTCAAAAATCCTCGAATGTTGCAAGAAGCGGGAGTGTTGTGGTGCTTCCAAATGGACGAAGTAGCACAATCTCGAAATCTTCCTTTCCAAGCAGGTCATGCAGTTGGTTTTGGTTTAGGCAAAGAAGATGCAGTTTCTGGATTGACGTTGAACACAGCTAAGATTTTAGGTATTGATAAAACTGCTGGCTCACTCGAAGTAGGAAAAGATGCTACTCTTTTTATCAGCTCAGGAGATGCTTTGGACATGCGTACGAATCATGTGGAAGTTGCATTTATTCAAGGAAGAGAAATTAGTTTGAGCACCAAACAAAAAGATTTGTACGAAAGATTTAAAACGAAATACGATAATCAAAAATAGTTTTAAATAATAAACTGTAATGATTTAAAAGGCATTTCGGATTAAGTTCTGGAATGCCTTTTTTAGTGAAAACAATACGTCATACTTCAATAGATTTTCATCTTAGAGGTAAAAATAATCCTCATGCAATTACATTTATTACAATCCAAAGCATTTATTTTCTCATTGATCTTGGTGTTGCTCAATGATTTTATTTTAAAATATAATTTCCCATGTTGGCTAACGGGGAAGTTATCAGACTTTGCGGGACTATTTGTTTTTGCTGTTTTTTGGATGGCTTTTTTTCCCGAAAAAAGGAATGTGATAGTTTGGACGACAGCTATTTTATTTACCTGGTGGAAATCTCCTTTTTCACAGCCGTTGATTGAGTTTTGGAATAAATCGATGTTTTATGAAATTGATAGAGTGGTGGATTATTCGGATTTTATGGCGTTGTTAGTTTTACCTTTGGCGATTAAGTTTTGTAAAAATAATAGCATTACAAAATTTAGAGTGTCACCTGTTTTGACAACGATGGTTGCTTTTTTTGTTTTCTGTTCGACCTCTGCAATTGAGCCTCAATTATATGAATTTCTCTATTATTTTCAAGGAAATGGCTCACGTTAAATATTAATTAAAATTTAGTCGAAAACGATACTTTTCCTTTTCTCATTCGTTTAAAGAATGATGATTTAGCGCAGTATGTTTTTGAAAAATAGCTTAAATTGAATAAAAATATTAACTAGAAATATGAAACGAATTACATTAATACTTTTGGCATTTTCCATGATAAGTTTGCAGTTACAAGCGCAGATGGAAGAGGAACAAACTGAAAAAATAACCATCAATGGTTATGTTTTCGATGCCATCATCCAAGGGACGGATACGATAATTATGGCGGATTTGGATAATATTTCTATTTCCTCCCCCAAAGAATTTAAAAATAGGGAAGACTACCGAACTTATCGGAAATATAGATATTACGCTTCAAAAGTTTATCCTTATGCTCAAAAAGCGATTAAGATTTTCAGGGAAATTGAGGAATCGACAGAAACGATGAGCAACCGAAAACGGAAAAAATTTGTCAAGCGAAAATATAAACAACTTAAAGATGAGTTTAAAACTCCATTGAAAAACTTGACCAAAACCCAAGGAAAGATTCTTATCAAAATGATTGAAAAAGAATTAGATACTCCTTTTTATACCTTGATGAAGGATGTGAAGGGTGGATTTACAGCAGGATATTGGAATCAGATGGGAAAATTTTTCAACTATGATTTGAAGGAAGGGTACCATGTGGGAGATGATCCAATTTTGGATATTGTGATTAACGATTTTGATATTTCGTATAAAAAAAGCTAAACAGTTACTTAACTTTTTTGTTAAAAAATAAACGCCATACTTGCGAAAGTATGGCGTTTATTTTTTCCATAAAATTGAACTACTTTTGTTTTTTTAGCTCTAAGAGACTGTTTTGAAATGTGTGCTAAAATTTTTTATAGTGTATTTTTTTGCTAAATGAGGCTTTTTTGGAGGGGAATAGCCTTAGTTATTGCCCGAGAAAAAAACGAAATTTGGTAAAAAAAGACGCATAAAAAAATTAGGCAAGCCAAACCGACTGGATTTGGTG
>CAYGRM010000361.1:0-6872 GCA_964352225.1 uncultured Saprospiraceae bacterium
GTTTTCAGAAATGGCGGAATCGTAACTGCTGGAAACTCCTCTCAAACTTCTGACGGAGCTGCTTTCGTCATGGTGATGAGTGAGGCAATGGTTAAGCAATTTAACCTTGAACCAATTGCAAGAATGGTTTCATGCTCAGTTGCAGGAGTAGAACCGATTCACATGGGAATTGGCCCTTGTGCAGCTATTCCAAAAGCCTTGGCGCAAGCAGGTTTGAAATTACAAGACATCGAACAAATTGAATTGAACGAAGCTTTCGCTGCTCAATCATTGGCAGTAATTAAAGAAGCTGGTTTGAATCCTGATATCGTTAATCCAAATGGTGGAGCAATCGCTTTAGGGCATCCACTTGGTTGTACAGGTGCAAAATTATCGACTCAATTATTTAATGAAATGAGAAGAAGAAATCAAAAATATGGAATGGTTACCGCTTGTGTAGGTGGTGGTCAAGGGATCGCAGGAATTTATGAACTGTTGAATTAAGGTTTCTTTTTTCTAAAAAATATTAAGTCTTCAATCAGTTTTGATTGAAGGCTTTTTTTATTGAATATCTAACAACTATTTCAGAACGCTTGCGCTAAGAATTTGAGAAGTTTGACGAGAGCTATCTAAATTTCCCATTGAGAAACTCTCGTCAAACTTCTCAAATCGAAATTCCTTGTTCGATATTCGATATTCCCAAAATTATCACCCAATCGGGTGATTAAAAAAAAGTAAAGTATTCCTATATTGTTTAGTCTAAAATTTTGTTCTATTTTTAGTAACTAGAAAACCTACTTTAAACCAAGCTTTACATTTTCCAATGAGAAAACTCTCCTTTTTACACGTTAATCGTACCTACTCTTTTCCTATTTCAAAAATTAATTTTGGAGTTATTTTTTTATTGGTTGTGTTCCTTCATAACAATGCATTTACGCAAGTCCAATCTAATGAGTTGTATTTAAATCCATTGATTAAAGAAATTAATGATAATCACAAAGAAAGAAAATACCAAGAAGCTGAAGCTCTCGCTGATAAATGTTTAGAGAAATTTTCCAAAGAAAAAAATCATAAAGATTTCGTTGAAGCACTTTTTCTAAAAGGAAAAGTCACCATGCATCAGTATCGAATAGATGAATCTCTGATCTGGTATGATAGCTCAGCTAATTTTGCCAAAAATCATAATTTAAACTATCACTATCTCTGCGCCTTAAATGCACAAGCAGATATTTTAAATTATCAGAACCAAAATGATCTGGCAATTGAAAAATCCATGAAAGTATTAGAGGTAAAAAACCAAGACCCAACTGAATACTCTGAAGCTTATCAATCCCTAGCCACCTCTTATTTAGCTAAAGGAATTATCGACTCAACGGATAAGTACACTATCCTCACTTATCAAAATGATACCCTCAATAACTTAACTGATCGTATCGCTTATTCCACTACCAGAATTGGAGAAATGTATGCTCGAAGAGGAGAAAATGAAAAGGCAATTATTTCCTATATGAAAGCACTAGATTTAATTCCACAGGAAAAGGAAACTAGAAAAAATAGAACTTACCTTAACCTTGCGGATGCTTTTTTTGATATTCAAAACCTAGAAAAATCAGAACAATACTTAAAACTTAGTCTTCAACTAAGTGAAGCAAGCAACCTTAAATCTTCGATCAGTAATGCTGTTTACCGACTCGGAAATATAGAAGAGACCAGAGGAAATCATCTCAAAGCTATTGAATACTATAACCGAACTTTGCCCCACTACACCAATACCAAAAATGAAAAAATGAAAGCTCAGGTGTATTTAGGTTTGGCAAAATCTTATCTTGAATTGGACGAAATAAAAGAAGCAAGAAATGTTCTAAATGAAATACAAGCAGGTATTGAAGACTCCGATAATGACCAATTAAAATTAAAATATTATGTGGTTCAAAGTCTGTTTTTTTCGAAAATTGGAAAAAAACAAGAAACCCTTCAGATGCTAGCCAAAGCAGAAAAAATGGCGAATGAATCAAAAAATTTATTTCTGCATAGAGATATTTATAGAATCTATGCTGACTTTTATTTAAAAAATGGCAACGCTAATTTAGCTTTTTCCAACTTGGAAAATTATCACCATTTAAATGATTCCATTTACCAATTACAACAATCCTACATTGTTCACGACCTTGATGCTAAATATCAAAAAGTTGAGCAAAATTTACAAATTCAAAAACTAGATGCTGAAAAAATTGCGATGAATGAAAAACTCTCCAATCGAAATATTGCCATCGGTGTGGGAAGTTTTATGCTACTTTTTGGAAGTTTGTTATCATTCATCATTTTTAGTCTTTACAAAAAGAATAAAGAAAAAGCTACTGAGCTTTCAGATAAAAATCAACTATTGAGCAAAGCCTTAAATGAAAAAGAATTTTTAATCAAAGAAATTCATCACCGCGTAAAAAATAATTTACAAATCGTCTCTTCCCTACTCTCTTTGCAAGCTCGAAATATTTCTGACCCTACAGCATTGGATGCATTAAAAGAAGGGCAATCTAGAGTTCGCTCCATGGCATTGATCCATCAAAACTTATATCAAGATGATGATTTAATCGGAGTAGATGCGAAAGCTTATATTGAAAAATTAAGTGAAGGACTTTTCCATTCTTACAATATTGATAACGATAGAATTCAATTACACTCAGATATCGAAAATGTAAAATTAGATGTCAATACGATTATTCCACTTGGTTTAATTATCAACGAATTGATTTCCAATGCGCTAAAATATGCCTTCGACGAAAATAAAATGGGCAATATTAATTTGTCTTTAAAAAGGGAAGAAAATCAATTAGTATTTTCAATAGCCGATGATGGAAGAGGTTTACCTGAATCTTTTTCATTGGAAAAAAACAAAACCTTAGGTTTTCGACTCATTAAAGCATTTAGCCAAAAATTAGAGGCAGCTTTATCTATTGATGGAAAAAATGGTACTAAAATTTCTCTCTCAATTCCTCATCCTTAAATCTAAAAAATGTCCTCGATCAAAGCCTTAATTATTGAAGACGAACCTCTCATCGCAGAAGATATTCGAGATTGTTTATCGAATATGGATTATCAGCCTGTGGATGTAGCTTACTCTAAAGAACAAGCTTTTCGTTTCTTAGAAAAATATGATTTGGATATAGTACTACTCGACATCAACTTGGGTAGCAAAACGGATGGCATCGAAATCGCTAAAGTCATCAATGAAAAATATAAAATCCCTTTTATCTATTTGACTTCCTACAGCGACAAAGCTACTTTGGAACTGGCAAAAATTACTCGCCCTTGGGGATATTTAGTTAAACCATTTCAAGAACATGATTTATTTACCTCGCTTGAGATTGCACTCTTTAATTTTTCTAGCAGTATCAAACCCACCAATTGGGCCATCGGAAATATCAATAAAAACTTAAGATCACATTTGACTCAAAAAGAATTCGAAATTCTAACGGCATTGTACGAAGGAAAAACCAATAAGCAATTAGCAAAAGATAACTTCGTAAGTGTCAATACCGTTAAAACTCACCTAAAAAATATTTTTGAAAAATTAGAAGTGAATACTCGAACTGCAGCTATCTCAAAACTGTATGAATTAAATAAAAACTAATTTCCTGAAAATAAAAAATCACCCATCTGGGTGATTAATTACTACAGTCAAAAACATACCTTTGGAATGTAATCAAATTTAAAATTTGATTACAACAAAAAACCAAATAACATACTATTGAGTTACAAAATATTCTCTTTATCAAACCTCTCTGCTAATTTCTTTTAGCATTCATTCAGAATAACTTGCAGCCAATAAAACAAAACACCCCATTTATTCTTAAACTGTTGAAAGACAGAAAACCAAATTGAAAACAGTCGCTTGTTGCATTCGCCACAAGCGATTTTTTTTAGTCTTCTTTCGTATCATTCGACCACGCTGTTATTTTCTCCTCCAACCAATTAATCGTATAATCAAAAACTTCTTTCTGCTCTGGTTCATTATGAATTTCATGATAAAAACCATTCCATGATTTCATTGTGACATCGCCCGTTAAATTACTTGACAATAAAACACTCCCATCATGAGAAGTCAATCGATCTTCTGATCCATGCATCAATAAAAAAGGAACTTTCGCTGGACCTTTATACGTTTCCAACCATTTAGCCGCAGGTAACATTTCTGCTCCAAAGTTGATGGTTATTTTATCATGAACCAGAGGATCATCCAAATATTTTTTCACCTCAGCCTCGTCTCTCGAAATACCAGTTGGATCCAAATCATTTGGTTGTTGCAAAGCTGGAGCAATATATTTCAACACATTTCCAATGGCGACTAGTATCGCTGAAGGAGGTTTTGGTAAAGTAATCCAAGCACCAGAGGATACTAATCCTGCGATCGACGGGTTATTTCTTAAGGCATAATTCAACACAATATTGCCGCCCATGCTATGTCCATATAAAAATTTAGGCAATAATGGATATGCCTTGTCAGCTACTTCTAACAATTCACTTACATTATCCATATATACTTGGAAACTTGGTAAATGTCCTCTTTTCCCTTCTGACTTACCATGACCAATATTATCAAAAGACATTACCGAGAAGCCATGCTGATTATAGTAAGCAACCATATGGTCATATCGGTGGAGATGTTCTCCTAGTCCGTGTACCAAACAAATAACTGCTTTAGCATCCTCCACGTCCCACCGATAAGCATAGATTTTTTGATTTCCTTTTGTTTTCCAACTGAATTCGTTTTGATTTGTCATTTTTAATCTTGGTTTACGAAATGGTTTAACAATCTGTTGAGATTAGAAAAAATAGATTTTGGTATTAATCGATACTTTTTTTTGAGGTTAAACCTGATGGTTCGACCGATAAAAAGCTTCTATAATTAAAAATTTATTTGGCAACTCTTCTTCCATTTAAATATTGAATAATTCTCGCCTTTGGATACCTGGCTCCTACAATATTTTCCAAGAAAGATTTTGCGTCTTTTTCCTCCGAAAACTCACCTACCAAATAGGAATATTTTCCATCCTTAGTTTGCTCTAGTATAAGGTTTCCGTATTGAGTAAATAATTCATGGCTGTTGGGTAGCTTCGCAATTGTCGAAATTAGCTCAACACTATATCCTTGATAATTCTGAGAAATTGATTTCAATTTTAAAGAAACTGAATTGGTAGCGATCTTTCGTTCTTGAATGATATTACTCTCAGGTTTAGTTTCTTTTCCATCCATCATACTTTCAAGATCGCTACCAGATACAATTTTTCCGGTTCCCCCAAGTGGTTCACCAGCAATAATTATTTCTACTGAATTTTCAGAAGTCGTGATTACTTTGGGATCTGGAACATTACTGACCGTAAAAGGTAAATCCTTTTTTTCTTCCACCATTGGTTCAATAATTTCCTCTATTGGTTCAGAAAAATCCTCTGATTCAGGTTTTTCTAGCTTAGTATTTTCCTCTCTTTTTTGATTAGCTTTTTTAATCTCTTCAGGCAATTCTTCTCCTTCTTTAATCTCTATAACTTCTTGATTCTGAACCTCTTCTAGCATTCTTTGGAAAGCTTCTTCTTCAATGATTTGCTTCAAACTCATTTTCGCATACGGATCATTATCTAAAAACCCAGTAATTTTCAATTCCGTTCTTCGATTCATTTGATGTCGACGTTCACTACATTTTACACCGTTCTTACATGAGTTGACCAACTTAGTTTCCCCATATCCTTTAGCAGTAATTCGAGATGCATCAATTCCATTTTCTACTAAGTATTCTACCGCAGCTTCTGCACGTTTTTGAGACAAATCTAAATTGTAATCATCTTTTCCTCGGGCATCTGTGTGAGAACCAAGTTCGACAATTATTCCTGGGTTGTCTTTTAATGTAACTAATAATTTATCTAATTCCTCCGCTGCATCTTCTCTAATATTCCATTTTGCTAAATCATAATAAATATTTTCAATCTCAATACTCTTATCCAATTCCGCTCGGTCTAATTCAACATTTGCCAACAACGTTCCCATAGAATTATTTCGAGTCATTACATCTGATACCCCCGGACGAACATCCCCTACTCCATCAAAACACAAAATACATCCTTTGACATTCACATATGCTTCCATTCTTTTGGTGAAAAAACCTTTTTTCCGAACCATTACCGTGTAGTGATTCCCTTGCTCAAAAGTTACATTGAAGTTGGGGTATTGAAAATCCTCCAAGACAAGAGTCTCTTCTTTTTTAGTATTATTATACACTTCAATCCTCGAACCTTGGATCGCATCGACTACTTCGTCTTTTTGTCTTCGTTCAGCTAAAGTCACATCAAATAAGTACCCTGGCTTTCGATCCATCTCTACTTTGGTAAATACCTTTTTCCCAGGAGTAGCACTCATTGTTGATAAATCTACCTCGGTTGATTTAAAAACCTTCTTACTAGCTTGAATGGTATAGGTATTATTCACAGGTAATTCTAAGGTGAAAAATCCTTCAAAATTGGTAAATGTTTCTCCTCTAACAGCACGTGAGTTTTTTTCCAAAATCACAATTTTCACTTCATTTAAAAATCCTCGATTCCCTGTTTCAAATACATAGCCCTCAATAATTGCATTTTGAGAAAAAAGAAATGAACTAAAAAATAGCAAACTGGTTAAAATTAAAATTACTTTTCTCATGTTGTTAGTGTTTATAATTTCTGTATTGTTTGGATTCTGTTTGTTTGATAAAATGATTTGCAAAGTTATTGTTTTGAAACGAAAAATAAAGGTTTTCTAGCATGAAGAAAAGCTTTTAAAAATAGAGGGTTTCCCTCTTATTTTCAGATAAACTTTAAGATTAAACTAAGGATTGTTGAAAATAGCAATCAAAAACTAATAAAAGT
>CAYGRM010000362.1:0-6839 GCA_964352225.1 uncultured Saprospiraceae bacterium
TTGTATTGCTGCATTAGTTGAAAAAGGCATAACTGATTTGACCTGCATTTCCAATAATGCAGGTGTCGATGACTTCGGCCTTGGTTTACTATTGCAAAAGAGACAAATCAAAAAAATGATCTCTTCTTACGTAGGAGAGAATGATGAATTTGAACGACAAATGTTGAGTGGAGAATTAGAAGTGGATTTGATTCCACAAGGTTCTCTGGCGGCAAGATGCCAAGCTGGAGGTTCTGGAATTCCTGCTTTTTTTACTCCAGCAGGTTATGGAACAGAAGTCGCTTTTGGAAAAGAAGTCAGATATTTCAATGGCAAACCTCATATTTTGGAACATGCTTTGACCGCAGATTTTGCAATTGTAAAAGCTTGGAAAGGTGATCGCTACGGAAATCTTCTATTCAAAGGTACTGCTCGAAATTTTAATCCACTCATGGCTATGGCTGGAAAAATTACCATTGCAGAAGTAGAAGAATTAGTGGAACCCGGTGAACTTGATCCCAATACGATTCACACTCCTGGAATTTTTGTACAAAGAATTTTCCAAGGGGAAAAATATGAAAAACGAATTGAACAAAGAACGGTTAGAAAGAGAGATGAACAATAAGTGATAAGTAAATCACTCATCATTTTCAACAAACTCATCACTCATCGTTCATCACTTATAACTTAAATACAATGTTAGATAAAAAAGGTATAGCTAAAAGAATAGCTCAAGAATTACGACATAACTGGTACGTCAACTTAGGAATTGGAATACCTACCTTAATTGCCAACTATATTCCTGAAGGCATTGATGTCGAATTTCAATCGGAAAATGGAATTCTAGGAATGGGTCCTTTTCCGTTAGAAGGGGAAGAAGATGCCGATATGATCAATGCTGGAAAACAAACTATTACTCCAATGCCTGGAGCTTCCATTTTTGATTCGGCAACTAGCTTTGCGATGATCCGAGGAAAACACATACAATTAACCGTCTTGGGAGCTATGGAAGTTGCTGATAACGGAGATATTGCCAACTGGAAAATTCCTGGAAAAATGGTCAAAGGAATGGGAGGTGCAATGGATTTGGTTGCTTCGGCTGATAATATTATTGTTGCCATGATGCATACCAATAAGCGTGGAGAAAGTAAATTATTACGACAATGTACTTTGCCATTGACCGGGGTGAGATGTGTGAAAAAAGTGGTAACTAATTTAGCGGTTTTAGATATTACTCCTCAAGGGTTCAAATTAATTGAGCGAGCACCTGGAGTTTCTGTGGAAGAAATAAAAAATGCCACAGAAGGTCGATTAATTATTGAAGGTGATATTCCGGAAATGAAAATTGATTAAATAATCTCTAATAATGTTGATGAACTAGAAGTGATGAGTGATGATTTCCAAGGGAAAAAACTAATCAATTATAACTTCTAGTTCATCCCTATTATTTAAGTAATATCTAACTGCATTTGTCCAAAAGGTCGATTAAAAAAATGACCATAATGCTCTTTCATATTTTGTAAAATGAAGTCTAATGGTAAATCTTCAAAATGTCCGTAGTCTTCAACATACTCCATAAACTCCTTCCCATCTTGATTAAATTCTTGAAAAATAGAATCCTTCTCTCCATCAAAATCTAAAGGCATAACATTACATTTTTCACATAAACTAGTATTGAACGCAGGGGAAGATTTCACCCACTTTCCATCTAAAAAAATATCGACCATCCCATGTGGAGTCAATTCGTTTGTTCCGAATTTTTCTGTTAATTTTTCAACTGCGATATGATTTCTCACTTTAGCTAAGTGCACTCTCGCAGGAATTCCTAATCCACGTAAACACGTTGTTAGCAAAACGGCTTTATCGAGACAATGTCCCTCGGATCTTTGTGAAATTTCACTTGCTCGAAAGGCTTCTTTATTAAAATTTATTCGGTAAGCATTGTATCTCCAACCATCACGAATTTTGAGATAAACCTGAATCGCTTTTTCTTTTTCAGAAATAGAATCTGATTTAAATTC
This sequence comes from uncultured Saprospiraceae bacterium, assembly GCA_964352225.1. Lineage (GTDB taxonomy): Bacteria > Bacteroidota > Bacteroidia > Chitinophagales > Saprospiraceae > CAJQQY01. Next base: position 2,001 of record CAYGRM010000362.1, read on the forward strand.
TTGGATTAAATTTTGGATATGCTCGTTTTCAAAATCGAAGAAGTAAGTTGGAGTGAGGTAGTATTTCATTATTTTTATTTTTTGAATAACCAATATCGAACAAGGAATTTCCAATCTCTAATTTTCTCCACAAAGATGTATCTATGTGATTTAGGATATTGGATATTCCTTGTTAAACATTGGAAACTCAAAATTCCTTGATCGATAATTTTAATTCGATCTTAGCAGCGAAATATTTAATTTTGCGCCATTTTCATCGCTCTTCTTTTAGCTTTCATTTCTTTAAAATAATCAGAGAAAATAGCTCTCGCAATCATTAATTTCATAATCTCATTGGTTCCTCCATAAATTCGAGAAACTCTTGCATCAGCTACTAGCCTAGCAATCGGATATTCCCACATGTAACCATATCCACCAAATAATTGGAGACACTCATCTAGCATTTTTCCTTGCATCTCAGTTGATGCATATTTTGCCATAGAAGCCAATTCAGGAGTCAATTCTCCCCTAGCCAAAAGCTCTGTACATTTATCAACGAAGGCAGTATTTACTTCTAATTGAGTGGCCACCTCAGCTAATTTAAATTGAGTATTTTGGAACGCACAAATAGGTTGTTTGAATGCAGTTCGCTCTTGAGTATATGCCGTAGTTAATTCTAATCCACCTCGAACCGCACCAATCGCTTGGATGGCAATGGTCAACCTTTCTCTAGGTAATTCTTGCATCATATAAATGAACCCTTTCCCCTCTTCTCCGATCAAATTTTCCTTAGGAACTTTTACATTATCAAAAAACAATTCGCATGTATCACTCGTTTTTAGACCTAATTTTTTAAATGGTTTTCCTTTTGTAAAACCTTCTAATTCAGCATCAATGATAATTAAGCTAATTCCATGTTCTGTTTTACAAGCTGTCAAAGTAAAGTCAGAGGTGTAACCAATCGTGATAAATGTTTTACTTCCATTTACCAAATAATGGTCTCCCATATCAACTGCCGTAGTTCGAATGGCTTGTACATCACTTCCGGTCGAAGGCTCTGTCATCCCTAATGAACCGATCAGTTCACCGGTACACATTTTGGGCAAGTATTTATCTTTAGTCGCTTCACTTCCATGTTTTTCAATATATGGAATAACAATATCTGAATGCATCGAAATTCCAGGTGAGTCTGCACCAGTTTGGGCAAAAGTTTCAATCGCAACTGCGCTAAAACTAAAGTCCAAACCAGACCCACCATATTTCGGGTCTAAATTCAAACCGAGTAAACCTAACTCCCCTGCTTTCAACCAAGCCTCTCTGGAGCAAGCAGTATTTTCTTCCCACTCTTCTCGATTGGGTTCAACTTCCGTTTTGTAAAATTCTAAAACTGTTTCTTTCAACATTTGATGTTCCTCTGACCTGTAAACGTCACGAGGTAATTGGATACTTGAGCTCATTTTATAATTTTTTTACTTTTAAAATATTTCTATATAATGTGATAAAATTATTGGTAAAAAAATCTAAAATCGTATAACTAGGGAAAGTAAAAAGGAGTGGTTATTAGGTTATTTAAAAATAACAGATCCTTAATCACTCAACAGCAATTTCAAAAAATCATTCTTCAATTGTTGACAACTCTGACTCGACAGGTTTTACCAAATTTTTCTCTAGAAATATACGAGCATCATGGGCAGTAAGTTTCGGTAATTCCTCCATGGGAACGTGACCTGCATTTGGGTAAGTAATCAACTCCGATCCTTTTATATCTCTTTTGAATTTTGGAGCATCCAACGGCGAAATCCATTCATCATATTCTCCCCAAAGAATTAAAGTAGGTGTGTTAATCGTTGCAATCTCTAAGGTATCCACTACCTCCATCGACATAGCTCGATCTACAAATGCTTGACGGTTTCCCTCTCTCAAATACAAATCGTAATATCGATTAACCAACTCATCTGTTACTAAATCATCATTATAATATACTTCATAAAAACTTTTATAAAACAAAGATTTTGGAGTGACCGTTTTTAAAAATTTGCTGGCATATTTATTCGCAGCCAATCGGAGGGCAAGTGGCATTTCTCCATCTCGAGGATACCCCATCGGATCAATCAAAATCATACTTTTCACTTTTTCAGGAAAAAGGGCAGCATACTTCCAAGCGATTCCCCCTCCTAATGAGTTACCCGCAATACTAAATTCATCCACTTCAATTTTCTCTAAAAATCTATCCAAAAATTTTGCATAAAAATCTAAAGTGTAAACTCTTTCAGGATTCGGTCCAGTCAAACCAAAGGCAGGCATATCTAGACTAATCACCTTGAAATCTTTTTCTAAAATTTCTGTCCATCCCTCCCAAGTGTGCAAAGACGCACCAGTACCATGAATCAACACTAAAGGTTCTCCTTCTCCATTGATTCGATAGTGAACGGGCATTCCATCCATTTCCAAGAATTGGGAATTATCATAAGCCCACTTTGCTTTTAATTCTTCAAATGATTTATCTGCAGCATAATTCATCCAAGTGTAACCTAGAATAGCTATGACTAGTATTCCGAAAACAATGAGTATTTTTTTTAGAATAGATTTCATAATTATTTATTTTTTTGATAAGATTAGTTTGAGTTTTTTCCTCAGATAAGCTAAGCTTCCCAAACGATTTTTTCACTTGCCTCATGCCAAGTTAAATATTTATCATTATAATTCTCATCTATTTTCCCTCGACGAATTTTAAGCGTTGGAGTTAGCATTTGGTTGCTCTCTGACCAGATTTCTTTATTAATTATGATTGTCGATATTTTTTGATAACCAGATAAACTAGCATTAGTTTTTTCGAGTTCCTCATGAAGTATTCTCTCTACCTCTTCTTTTTTCGCCGCTAGTCCAATTTCTGAAAGGTTAACCAAAGCTACTGGTTGTGGAGTGGTCAATCCTGCCACACACACTTGTTCGATAAAATCACTTTGGGCTAACTTTTCTTCCAAGGGATTAGGAATAATAAATTGACCTTTTGAAGTTTTGAAGGAATCTTTGACTCGTCCAACTACTCTCAAAAATCCATTTTCATCAATCCATCCCCGATCTCCGCTATGCATCCAACCATCAATTAAAACCTTTTCGGTCAACTCTGAATCTTTATAATATCCCTTCATCATCCACGGGCTCGCCATCAAAATTTCTTGAGTTTCTGGATTAATTTTTATTTGACAGCTAGGAACGGGCTCACCAACTGAATCTGATGGAGTTTCTTTTTTGGTGCCATTCGTGATGGAACCACAAACTTCAGTCATTCCGTAGGCTTCGACCAAGTTCAATCCTAATTTAGCATACCAATCTTTTAAATACTTGGGGGTAATTGCGGCTCCGGTTGCCACGATTTGAGCATCTCGTAAACCAAGAGCAGTTTTTAATTTCTTTTTGACAACACCTGAAATGATTGGAATTTTCAGTAAGGTATCCAATTTCTTTTGCGGCATTTTAGATAAAACACCTAAGTAAAATTTTGTCCAAATCCTGGGAACGGCAAATAAGAAAGTTGGTTGAGTATCTTGTAAATTTTTAGCAAAGGTTTCCAATGATTGAGCAAAAGAAATGGTTCCTCCATAATAAAGACAGGGCGATTCTACTCCCACTCTTTCAGCGACATGATTTAAAGGTAAAAATGAAAAAAAGCGAAAATGTTTCAATCGATTAAATCCAATAAAATTAGTTTTACTTTCATTGTCAAAAATCAAAGCTGGTGCTTTGTGATTATGCATCACTCCTTTTGGAGTTCCGGTTGTTCCAGAAGTAAAAAGGATAGTCCAAAGATCCTCCAAATCTGGAATATAATTTTCTTCAAAAGGAACATTTGAATGAACCAATTCATCCCAATCAGTTCCAATATCAACTTTAGCATTACCTTCATAATGTGGAAAGCGAATGACTTGAACTTCCTCAGGAATCGCTGCTGATCGATCTCCCCAAGCATCATATTTCCCACAAAAAATAGCTTTTAAATCTGCCTTAATGATGACTTCATGGAGTTGATCTTTGGTCAAACTTGGATAAAACGGAACAGAAACATATCCTCCCATCAAAATGGCTAAATCTGCCAAAATCCAATGGTAACAATTCTTTGAAGAAATGCCAATATGATCTCCTTTTTTCAACCCCATTTTTCTCAAAGCAGAAGTCATTTTTCGAGCTTCTTGACCTGCTTCAGCGTAGGTTAGTGTTTTCCAATTATCACCTTGTGGCTGACGAAGAAAAATATTGTTAGGCGTATTTTTTTCCCAATGAAAAAAGCATTCATTGAGTGTTTTTAGATTTTCGTGATGTTTTGACATATCATTTTAATTTTGTCAAAAGATACAAAAACCTCAATAAAATCAAGCATTTTCAAGATATTTATCAATTAAACCAAATTGCCATAAATGATACCTGTAATGATTATGGTTAAATAATTCTAATTGTTCAAAATTGAGTTCCCCAAAAAATTTATTGTAACATTTGAAGTCAGGGTTTGCTTCAAAATGGGAATAAAATCTGTCAATTGCTACCCCTACTTGCTCGATCGCTTGTGCTAAATTTTCAAATTTAAGCGGAGGTAAATCAGCCTTCGTTTTATCACTTGGCCGGTGCTGAAGAATGGCTCCTTTTTCGATAAACCTTTGAAAGCCTAATTGTCCTTTGGTTGGCGGATTTTCAACTTCCCCTACTCGTTTGGTACAATTTTTTAGTGTCCAAGAAAGATGTTCCACCATGTGTTGAGCTGTCATCAGTCCAAAGGCAGGTTCCGTTTCTGGTTTCAGATTTTTTAATAACTCCATGACCTCTTTGGTCATAAAATCCTTTTTGCTATTAGTATGAGTCATATTG